>CAYVZF010000012.1:18096-25897 GCA_964456095.1 uncultured Erysipelotrichaceae bacterium | reverse complement strand
TTGAAAAAGGTGTTATTTATGGTGCTGGTCTTGAAAATACGAATGAAGTTTTAACACATAAAGAGTATTTGCAACAAGCATATTTGTATGGAAAAAATTGTTAATATTAAGTGATTTGTTATGAAAAAAAGTAATGATAAAACAAATGTGATGAGAATTTTGCAACAAAATAAGATAGACTATATAAGCCATTATTATATTAATAGTTCCGCAATTAATGGTAAAGATGTTGCAAAAGTATTAAATCAAGATGAAAATCAAGTATTTAAAACATTAGTTACTGCTAGTAGTAGTAAAAAAATTATGTATTTTTAGTTCCTGTATGTAAAGAATTAAACTTAAAAAAAGCCGCTAAAAGTGTAAATGAAAAAAGTATAGAAATGTTAAAATCAAAAGAATTATTAAATTTAACGGGATATGTTCATGGTGGATGCTCTCCAATAGGTATGAAAAAACGATTTTTAACTATTATAGATATATCGGCATTGAATTTTGAAACTATTATTTTTAGTGGTGGTAAAATTGGTTATCAAGTAGAAATTTCTTTGGATAATTTAAAAAAAATTTTAAAATTTGATTTATATGATATTTGTGATTAATTTTACTGTTTAACAAGGAGATTGTATGAAAAATTTTGGATTTTCAATGTTGTGGTTTTGGCTTAGCTATATAATTGTTACTTGTATTGGTATATTACATACTATTTTTAATATTTATGTATTAAAAATGAAACCTATGGATGAAAATAGTATGGGTGAAGCATATGAAAAAACAAAACCTTGGCACCCTTTATATAATATAATTTTATTTTCATTCTTTGGATGGCTTTATATAAGTGGAATAGATGAACCGACATTAGTAGATGCTTTAATTAATGGGGCATTATGGGTAAGTATTTGTATTGTTTTTGATGTTTTTGGTTGGGTAGTTATTAAACATCCTTGGAGTTTATCTTTTAAAGAATTTTATGTTTATTATCAACCTTGGATTTCACTTATTTATCTTGCGATATTTTTAGGTCCATTAATTGGGTATTTGTTTATATTATTTTAAAAGGACATAGAATTAAAATGAGCAAATACGAACCATTATGGAAATATATAAAAGATAATAATAAAAGTAATTATAAATTATCTTATGAAGAAATAAATAGTATTTTAGGCTTTGAAATAGATCATTCTTTTTTGACATATAAAAAAGAATTAAAAGAATATGGATATGAGGTAGATAAAATATCTATAAAAGAAAAGATAATAACTTTTAAAAAATAATGAAATGATAAAGGATTTTTTTGCATTTAAAAAATTGACAAATATTAAACGGGGGGGGGTATTATATAAAAAAAGAAATGCATGGAGGATTTAATTATGTCAGATGAAGAAATTTTAGTCGCTTATTTTGGTGGTAGACCTCAATGGAATGGTAATAAACTTTATAAAATTGGCGATATGAGAGTTGAATATTCAGGTACTAGATTATATAAAGTTGGTGGTGCTAGAATTGAGTATTCGGGTAATAAGCTATATAAAGTCAATGGTGAAAGAGTTGAATGGTCGGGAAATAAAGTTTATAAGATTGGATCAAGGAGAATCTAATGATACAAGAATTCTCTAGAGAAGTTATTGAAAAACTTAATCATTATGTGTATCGCCTTGTAGATCCGAGAAATGGTGAAACTTTTTATGTTGGTGAAGGATGTGGAAATAGAGTATTTAATCATGTTAATGCAGTTGATATGTCTTTCTACCAAAATAGTATTTTCTTAACTGATCAAGATAAACAAACAGAAGAGAATAAAGATCCTGCAAAGATTAGAAGAATTGTTGATATTAAAAGCAGAGGTTTAGATGTAATTCACATTATTCAAAGATGGGGAATGGATGAAAAAACTGCTTTTGAAGTAGAAGCAGCATTTATTGATTATTTTGGTCTTCGACAATTGACAAACAGAATTAAAGGTCATAAAGAAGAACGTGGCATGAGATGGACTGATGAACTAGAATTACAATTTACCGCAAAAACATTTGTAGAAGATGAGAATTGTCCGAAATATATTTTAATTAAAATAAAAGACTATTATATTAATCAAAATGGTGGAAAAGAAAATAATGGGATTTATAAAACTGTAAGATGGTGTTGGAAAATAAAACCTAGTAAAGCTAATAAATATCCTTATGTTTTAGCGGTTCGTTATGGAATTGTAGTTGGAGTATGTCAAATTAATGAAAATGGTTGGAAAATGGTTGAAAATTCTAATCGTGCTTATTTTGATGGTTTTGAAGCACCAGATAATATTAAAAAAATATTTTTAAATAAAAAGATACCAGATAGATTTAAAAGAAGGCAAAATCCAGCTAGTTATTGTGATTAAATAGTATATTAATAAATATGTAAAAGGTGTGTATATATGAATGAAAAAGAAATAATGAGTTTAAAAGGAATTGATGGAAGATTACTTATTTATGATGAATATGTATATTTTGAAAGAAAAAGTATCATGGGACATTTGGATTCTATCTTTTTTAAAAGTCAAAAAGACTATTATAATGAGAAGAAGATACCATATGATATGATAAATGGTGTTGAATGGAATAAAGCAAGTATGATTAGAAATGGATATATTACATTATCTATTGAGGGAGAAATCAAAAGTGAAACCGGATTAAAAGGTGCATCTAAAAGTGCGTCATCGATCGGTTTTTACCCTAAATCTAATGATGATGCGGCTAAATGTGCCGAGTTCATTTCAAATAAAGTAAAAGAATGTAAAAAACAAACAGTAGAAGTGGATATTAAATCATCAGTTAGTAAAGCAGATGAGTTGATTAAATTTAAAAAAATGTTTGATGAAGGAATAATATCTGAAGAAGAATTTGTAAAAATTAAAGAAAAGATAATTGGTAAATTATAATAAATTATTAGAATGATCTTAATATATATAAAATATTTATGGTTATTCTTTTTTGTATGTTAAACTAATCATGTAAAGGTGATCATATGTTTTTAGGAAGAAGTGAAGAATGGTAAAGTTTCTATTTTATTTTTAACTTTGTTGAAGGAGGAAAAATGAAATTAGAAAAAGTATATAAGAATTGTTTATATTGGAAAGAAATTAATGATCTTGCTTTAGAAGCATTTCTAGTAGAAGAATATTTATCACCAGATAAATTAGTTGATATGTCAAAAGATGAATGTTTTAATTTTTATTATTTATGTGATGATAATACTTTTATCGGTTTTGTTGCTTTACAAATATATAAAGATTTATGTTATTTATTCTTTTTAGCGGTTTCAAAAAATAATCGTAATAAAGGATATGGTAGTAAAATTATTAAATTAATAAAAGAAAAGTTTTCAAATAAAACTCATATTGTTGATTTTGAAATGCTTGATATAAAGTCTAATAACTTTAATCAAAGAATAAAAAGAAGAGAGTTTTATTTAAAAAATGGATATAAAGAGACTGGATTATTTTTATCTTATTTAGGTGTTGATTATGAAGTTTTTTGTAGTAAAGAAAATTTTGATGAAAAATCTTTTATTGAATTAATGAAACATATAAATGTAGAAGGTTTTAATCCTAGATCTTTTAGAAAATGACTTTCGCAGTTTTATAATATTTACGTATGTAAAAACAATAAATAATGGCTAAAAATAGGCATTTATTGGATAAAGTTATAATATAAAAAATGTAGCCAATAAAAAAAGATAACAGATGACATGAATATTAACATATTATTTGTTATCTTTATTTTTATTAACTGATAATATAATTATTTAATAAAATTTATTTTTTGTTTTGCACCTAATTCAAAATGATATTTTGCAATACCTAAGTCTATTTTTGAATAAAAACCAACACCTGCTTTTGCGATAACATTTTTGTCTTGATATATAAATTTGAATTTTTGTTGGTTCATCGCGGTTGGAGCAAGTAAAGCAGCTTCAACTCCATTTTTAAACCATATTGGGATATTGCTATTTTCTTGATAATTGCTTACTTTTTCTATTGGTTTTGATTTATGTGGTACTCCTTGAGTTTTTCCATGTCCAAATGGTATTACACAATAGATCTTTTCATTTTTAGATTTGTTTTTTTTAACTTTACTTTTTCCATAAGTAAGTGCAACCCAACATGAATTTAAACCTAGTTCTTGAAGCTTTAAGATTATTCTTTCTCCTTCATATCCTACCTCTTCATCTTTATTTTTGTTGCCTAATAAAATGATATAATTACTAACATTTTCAAATTTTCCATAATGGGCCATAAAAGTATCAAAAGCATTTGGTTCATCATAACAAACTTTAATATTTAATCCAGTTCTTTTGTTTATGTCAGTAACTAAACTATCAATGATTGTTTTTTTATCATTTTCAATTTGCTTATTTATAAATTGCCTTACAGAATGTCTTTCTTTGATGATATCTAATATTTCCATATCTCCTCCGTTAATAATTAATTATTTGATAATATTTTTTCTAATAAGAAATAAAATTCATCAGTTTCTTGCTTGTTTAATTTATTAATATATGTATCAAGTACAGATAATATTTTATTTTTTCTTATTTGTAGTGCATTACTACCTTCCTCAGTTAATAAAACAATGGTTTTCCTACCATCTTGGATGGATTTTGATTTTTTAATATATCCCTTCCTTTCTAAAGTGTTTAAAATTACCGCGGTTCTAGCGGTGCTAACTTCAAATTCATTTGAAATATCTCCTGCAGATAATTCAGAGTTAGAATCTGATAGTATTTTTAATACATAATACATACCTGAAAATCCTTCTTGAATGGTTTCACTTACATTTCTGAATTTAGAGTTACAAAATAGTAAATAGAAATCTTTAGCATTTTTTTTCATAATCTACTCCTAAATATCTAACACTATTAGATAATTTACATTACTGGATTATTGTTGTCAATAATATTAACTATAATTTAAAAAATCATCTTACTCGATACTAAAAAACAGGATATTTCTTATTAATTTCAGATAATTTCACTCCACAAGTTTTTATTATTTTTTTTGATGTTTTGTTAACTGATATAACACCATATGTGATTAATTTGTTAATTATGTTGCTTCTAGTTTTAATAATTATTTTATTGATGCATTTTATTAATATTTCTTTATTTTCTTTATAACATTTTAATGCATTGCTCCATAGTTAGTCTTTAAATTTCGAGTAAGTTTTAATTTAATAGTTTAGGCATTAAAAAGAAACGTATTTTTATAGTTGACAATAATAAATCAGGTGCATAAAATAATGATATATAACAAGCGTTATATAATGGAGGATTTATGCCAGCAAAAAGAATAATAACAAGAGAAATGATAATAGAAAAAGCTTTAGAAATAGCTAAAGAAAAAGATTTTTCATTTATAAATGCTAGAATATTGGCAAAAAAGCTTAATTGTTCTACACAACCAATTTATTGGTCTTTTAAAAATATGGATGATTTAAAAAAGACTTTATTGAATAGGATTAATGATATTTATCAAAAATATATTACTGATCAAATTAATAGTAATAAATATCCAATTTATAAAGCTTATGGGATGGGATATATTTGTTTTGCAAAATATGAACCAAAACTATTCCAATTATTATTCATGAGAAGCCGCGACGAGGAAGAAAAAAAAGATGATGATATAGATGATATTATTAACATAATAATGAATAAATATGGTTTTAGTTATGATGATGCTTTTTGGTTTCATGTCCAAATGTGGATATACGTTCATGGACTTGCAACACAGATTGCTACAAATTATTTATCTTGGGAAGAAGAGATGATTTCTTCTTTAGTATCTAATTCATTTAATTCGCTATTACTGTTTTATCGAAATAAAAATAGTTAGAGAAGGAGCAAATTATGGATATTATTAAAATTACTAATTTAACTAAAAAATATGATAAAAAAATAGCAATTAATAACTTATCTTTAAATATAAAAGAAGGATGTTTATTTGGTTTAGTTGGTGTTAATGGCGCAGGCAAAACAACTCTTATTAAATCATTATGTGGTATGTGTGAATTTCAAAGTGGTAGTATTATAATTAATAATCTTGATGTAAAAAGAAATATGAATGAAATAAGAAAAATAATTAATCTATCTCCTCAGGAATCATCAATATGTAAGAATTTAACTGTAAAAGAGAATTTAATGTTTTTTAAAGATGTTTATGAAAATTCTTCTAGCGAATATTTAGATTTATTAGTGGATAAATTTAAACTTAATGATGTTATTAATCAAAAAGCAAAAACATTATCAGGCGGGTATTTAAAAAGACTATCAATCGCGGTGTCTTTAATTAGTAAACCTAAAATATTATTTTTAGATGAACCGACACTTGGCCTAGATGTATTTTCTAGAAAACAATTATGGAAAATTATTAGTGATTTAAAAGGTAAAGTAACAATTGTATTAACTTCACATTATTTAGAAGAAATAGAAACATTATGCGATGAAATAGGTATCATTTCTCATGGTAAGTTATTATTTAAAGGAACTGTTAATGAAGTAAAAGAAATTACTAAAAAAGATAGTTTTTCTGATGCATTTATGGAAATAGTAGAAAGGGGAATAAATGTATGAAAAAATGTATTGCTTTTATAAAAAGAAATTTTATAGAGATGTTTAGAGATCCTGTTTTATATATTTTTTGCATTGGTTTTCCAATTGTTATGATTTTAATATTTAATATTATTTATAACAGTATTGGTGAATATACTCTTTTTACTCCTAGTAGTTTAATGCCAGGTATGCTTATGTTTTCTTCAAGCTTTTTAATGCTTATGATGTCACTTATTGTTTCACATGATAAATCTAGTATGTTTCTAAAAAGATTATACGTTTCACCTTTAAAGACATTTCATTTTATTATTGGCTACACTTTTCCGCTTTTTTTATTAGGTATAATTCAAGCGGTTATTTGTTTACTTGCTGAATGGCTTTTAACAATTGTTTTTTCATATAGTTTTATTGCTTTTGATAAATGCTTATTACTAGTTGTTTTACAAATACCATTGATACTTATTAATATATTTTTAGGAATTATTTTTGGAGTCATTTTTAATGATAAATCTTCTCCTGCATTAAGTTCTATTGTGTTAAGTGCTTCCTCTATGCTTGGTGGAGCATGGATGCCTCTTGATACTATGGGAAACTTTGAAAAAGTATGTTTATTTTTACCATTTTATCCTGCAACTTATTTAGGAAGAGTAATAACAAAAGCACCTCATTCAATTGTTAATGAAACTATTACTTATTATAGTTTTGATGATAAAGCATTAGTTTGTTTAATAGTTATATTTATTTATTTGATCGTGATTTCTATTGCTTCTTGTGTAATTTTTTCTTATTCAAAAAAAGAAAAATAATGATTTAATAATAAAATTTTTAATCTTTTAAATTAATAATAAACTTGACATGAATATTTGATTGTAATAATGTTGAGTTAGAAAATAATTTATAATTATTTTATAAAGGGGAAGAAAATGAAAAAGAAATTATTCTTATTTACAACACTTTTGATACTTGCTTCATGTGGTGGAGGAAATGATACATCATCAAATAAGAGTTCAGAAGTTGTTTCTTATGAATCATCATTTAGTAGTAATGATTCTCAAAATAGTGATAATTCATCTAATGTATTTTCAAGTGAAACGTCTATTAGCGTAATTACTTCAAGCGGTGATTCTTCTAACAAGACTAGTTCAAGCGAAACATCTATTAGTAGTGAAGTATCATCTAGTGAATTAAGTTCAAGTGAGTTAAGTTCAAGTGAGTTAAG
>CAYVZF010000012.1:0-17996 GCA_964456095.1 uncultured Erysipelotrichaceae bacterium | reverse complement strand
AAGTAGTGATGATCCTATCAGTGTATTACTTGAAACTCCTCAACTTAAAATTGATAATGTTACAGGAGTAGTAAGTTGGGATGAAGTTAGTTCTGCAACACATTATAATTACATTATTAATGATGGAGAAATTAACAGCACTACTTCAACAACAATTGCTCTAAATAACAAATCTAATATAAGCGTTCAAGCAGCTTCTAATGATGGAGTAAGTGATTGGAGTGATGCGATTACTTTCTATGATACTAGTGATGTTTATTTAAACACTCCAAGTGGAAGTGTAAATGTTTATTTCCATGGAACAGATTTAAGTAGCGTAACTATTAATAAAGGTGAAACTGTGACAAAACCAAGTGATCCAAGTAAAATTGGTTATACTTTTGATAATTGGTATGAAGATCCATTCCATGAGAAAGTATTTGATTTTAATGAACCTATTTATGAATCAACAATTATTTATGCTTCATATAATAAAACAACTTTAACTGATGATGTTTATTTCTATATGAAAGCTAATGATAAAATTACAAATGTTAATCAATATACTCCAATTGGATGGAAGTTTATTCCTTTAATTAGAAATAATAAACAAACTGAATTTATTGAATTTTCCGCAACAATTACAGTAAGTGGTGCAACAAGTAGTGACCCGGCTGCATTTGTTATTACTGATGGCTTTGGCGCTAGTGAAGGGCGCAATTACTGGAAAGATAATGGTAAAGATTTTTCAATAACATCAGATGGAATTTATAATATTTATTTCTCTGCAGAACATGAATATCAAAAAGGTGTTAATGCCTCTATTAATGTGGCATCTAATACTAGTACAAATATTGCTTCTGGTTTGTTAAAAAAATCATTAGAAACACCAGTTGTTACTGTGGATGAAGTTAATAATATTGCTCGTTGGGATAATGTTGCTAATGCTTCTTCATATGAAGTCATTTTAAACAATATGACTCCAACAACAACGACTAATAATTTCATTCATTTAGAGAAGAGAACACATATTTCCGTTCGTGCTTTAAATGAAAATGATGAAGTTTCTTCTTGGAGCATTCCAAAAGCAAATATTAATTACATTTATAATAATGATACACATACAACAGCTTATGTTTATTTCTTAGATTCTGATTCTGATGCAATAGAAGTGAATCTTAATAGCTCTATCGACGCTCCAAGCGATCCAGTAAATAGTAATGCTACTTTTGATGGATGGTATAAAGATGTTAATTGTTTGACACCAGTATCATTCCCATATGTTGTTACTGAAAATACAGTATTCTATCCTAAATGGATTTATGATGAAGATATATTAACTAAAGATTATTATTTATTAACCGATGCTTCAGGTAATAAAGTCTGTTCATTAACTTGGAATACTGATAATTATGATTTTTATGAATATGAAACTCCAACAGTAGTATTAACAAGTAATGTTGAATATTACGTATATACATTAGATATGCAAGAATCTTGGGGACCATATACAGTTAAAACAAATGGTTCATATAAGATTTATTTCTCAGAAGAATATGTTTGGGGAGTTGGAACAGAAAAAGCTAGACACACATATTTCCAATATATGACTTGCACTGTTTATTTCTCTAGCCCTACTTCTTGGGATAATGCATATGCATATATGTGGGATAGCAATGTTGAAAATTCATATAAAGTTGCTTGGCCAGGAGAAGAAATGACTTATGTTAAAACAAATGGTTACAATCAAAAGCAATATAAGATTGAAGTGGATACTAGCCTTTATGATCATATTATTTTTAATAATAGTAAAGGCGAACAAACATGTAATATTGACTTATCTAGTGCTTATGATGGAATTGGTTACTATATAAGTGGTAGTTCATATGGAACTTTTAAGTTTGAATAGGGAAGGAGATTTATTGATATGAAAAAAACACTTGTCTTATTGCTAGGTGGTATTTGTTCTACATTATTATTACCTGGAGCATTTAATGCAAATAATACAAACAAAATAACTGATAAAAATGAATTAGTTGTTAATAAATCAACTACTACAACAAATAATAAAATTAAAAATGTTATCGTATTTATTGGCGATGGTATGGGACCAAATCATGTAGATGCTGGAAATATTTATTTGGGTGAAAAATTAGTATTTGATCAAACTAATGATGATTGGAATTATCATGCATATTCAAATACTGATTCTTTATCAAGTGAAGGATTTACATTGGATACTACAAAGAGTTTAATTCGCCCTGATGAGAATCCTTCTTTATATGATGGAACTCCTTCTCCTTATGGTGGATCTAATTTAGGTCAAGGTGGTGTTGTAACAACTTATACTGATAGTGCAGCAGGAGGAAGTGCAATTGCGTGTGGTGAGAAGTTAGTTAATTCTCAAGTTGGTTTAGATATTTATGATAAACCAATTGAAAATCTTGTTGAAGTAGCGCATGGTTTAAATAAAAAAACAGGCGTTCTTTCAAGTGATAATTTAGTAGGTGCTACTCCAAGTGATTTCTTAGTTCATGTTTCTGAAAGACATATGTCAAAAGAAATTATTGAACAAGTTGCTACATGTGATGCTGATTTAGTTTTAACTCAAATTGAAAGTACTTATAAGAAAAATAAAGATACATATGAACAATTATTTAAAGATAATGGATTTGATGTTTCTTATGATGTTAGTACTCTTAATAAAGAATCTGAAAAAATAATAGGATTATTTAATGGAATTATGCCAAGAAAAGATCCACGTGCTCCAACTCTCGCGGAGCTTACTGCTTTTTCTTTAGATTATTTAGATAATGAAAATGGTTTCTTCTTGATGGTAGAAGGCGCTAATATCGATAAAGATAGTCACGCTAATCAAACAAGAGAAATGATGAAAGAATTAATTGGTTTTAATGATGCTGTTAAAGTCGCTGATGAATGGGCTAGTGTAAGAGATGATACATTAATTATTGTTACTGCTGATCATGAAACAGGTGGATTATATTTCGATAGAGAAACTACTTCTCAAGAAACAATACTTGATGATATTAATTGGTTAACACAAAATCATTCAAGAACACGTGTTGATATTGCTGTTAGAGGCGATATTTCAGAATTTGTTGATAAATATAGTAATAATTTTTCAACATTAGATGGAATTCCATATTGGGATAATACTGATATTTTTAAATTATGTGCTTCATATTTAGGAAGTAGTAAGTATTTATTTGATTAATTTGTTTTGGAGGTAATATGAGAAAAGATTTAGGAGTTAAGACATTATTATATCCTCAACCTGTTTTGATTATTGGGACATATGATAGCAAAGGTAAAGCAAATGCTATGAATGCTGCATGGGGCTCAATCGTGGATTATGATAAATTGTTAATTTGTTTAGGTGAACATAAAACTACAGATAATATTAAACTTAATAATGAGTTTACTGTTTCTATGGGTGATGCTAGTCATGTTGTTGAATGTGATTATGTTGGAATAGTTTCTCAAAATGAAGATGAAAATAAAATGATTAAATCCAAGTTTACAACATCAAAAGCAAAACATGTTAATGCTCCTATTATTAATGAACTTCCTCTTTGTATTGAGTGTCGTTTGATTAAAATATTAGAGGATGAATTATTTCTCGCAGAGATTATTAATGTTAATGCTTTAGAAACTATTTTAGATGAAACTGGTAAAGTGTCATTAGAAAAGTTTGTACCGATTAGTTATGATCCTTCTAGTCATGGCTACTATAAAGTTCAAGGAAGAGTAGGTAATGCTTTTTCTGATGGTAAGAAATTAAGTTAATGTATGAAAAAACAAAAAAATAAAATATTATCAATTATCGTTTTTGCTACGCTTTTTGTAAGTTGTAATAATAATCAAAATGTATCAATAAATTCAATTAATGATTCCTCTATTAATAGTGAGGAAGAATTATTTGGCAAAGAATTAGTTAATTCTTTTAATGATGAAACTAAAGATAATCTAGGGGTACAAGGATATGCTAGTTTTGGTATTGGTGAATTTGAACAATACCAAAATACAGATTATTATAGAGTTGTATCAACAGAAGAAGAATTTATAAATGCTTTATATGACGCTAGATATGATTATGAAACAATTTGGGATAATGATACTAATTCGTATACTCAAACATTAAATAAAGAAGGAAGTGTTAGAGTAATAGAAATAATAAATGATTTAAATTTGGGATATTATAAATTAAGCGATGAGGTTAGGTCTAAAACAGAAGTTGTTAGTGATTTTGCATCAAAATATTCTTCTTTAAAAGATTATTTGTACTTTTCTAATATGTTTTTAGAAAATGGAATTTCTCAAATTAAAATTGAAAGAACTAGTAATTTGATGATTTTTTCGAAAAATGGTGCAAAAATCACACATGCTGGATTTAAATTAACTAGTTGTGATAATATCGTTATTCGTAATATTTGTTTTGATGAGATATGGCAATGGGAAGACGCGATTAATAAATCTTCTAGTAAAATAGGTGATTACGATTGGTTTGGTTGGGCTTATTTTAAGATAGGTTTCTGTGGATATATTTGGATTGACCACTGTTTTTTTGGTAAATCATATGATGGACAAATTGATTATGCAAATGCTAATTTTCATTCTAGCAAATCTACTGCTTTTAGAGCACCTTATGGTTTTAATACGTCCAAAGGTATAACTATATCTTGGTGTGATTTTTCTTCAGGTAGTAAAGATAAAGATTGTTACCTTTACAAAATGATGAAAGAAATAGAAGATGATTATCTTTCAAATAATAGTAAATGTCTTTATTATAATTCTTTAAGAGATGCTGGTATTTCTTTTGATGATATTTTTAATGCATTAGTTGTTCCTCAAAAGAAAGGCTTTCTTTTAGGGGATGATCAAGATTATAAAGAAGAGAATCATGTAGAGTATGATTATAATTTAGAAATAAATGTAACTTTTGCGAATTGTAAAATAACTAATTTTGAAGATAGGATGCCTAAAGTTCGTGGTGGTAATGTTTATATGCATAATTGTATTTTTGATTCAAAAGAATATTATGAATATAAAGCTAAATTAAGTTCATTAGGATTAGCTTCAATTGTTTCTAAAGTGAATAGTTCTTGGAAATGTGCATTAACCAGTCAAGGTATTGTATGTGGACAAGGTGCAAGTGTACGGGCGGATAATTGTATTTTTATTGGTATTAAATCTTTATTAAAAAATAATGATTCTGGTTCACCTGCTCCATATTCTTATGGTGGATATAGTTTAAATAATTGTCGTTATGTATGTGAATCAATAGATTATACAGGTTCATCTTCTGATAGTGATAATAAGTTTACTAATGCAACGCCATCTACATTATCAAAAGAATATTTTAAGTGGAATACTATTGATGGTAATACGTTATATACACCAAAAGTATTGATTGATTTAGATGATTTAAGTGATGAATTAAATAATTCGATATATGGTGTTGGAATTAATAATAAATTACAAGATGCTTTATTGATGATAAATTATTAATTTTTTATAAACCTTTATGAATATTTTTATGTTTAATATACATATTAAGTATTTATAAAGGTTTTTTGTTTTAAAAAATAGTAATTTATGATTTAAAAATTAAATAATAATAATTGAATTATATCATTATATAATGAAAATGAATTTAAAAATTGAAAACTTATTAGAAATTAAAATTAAAGTATTAAACTAAAAACTTGAAAAATGATATAAATGTTTTTATATTTTAAATGTAATTGTTTTTAAATTGCAAATGATCGGAGAAAGAAAATGACTTATTTAATTTATAATCCACTTGCAAATAATAGAAGAGGCGAACTTCTTAAAAATGAAGCTCTTGAATATTTAAAAGATAAATTTAAAAAAATAAAAGTAATTAATGGCTATGATTTAAATGTTGAAAAATTTATATCATCAATTAAGAAAAAAGATGAAATAGTATTAGTTGGTGGTGATGGAACATTAAATCATTTTGCAAATTATGTATATGGAAAAGGTTTTAATAATAAGTTTTATATTTTTAAAGCAGGAACCGGTAATGATTTTATTAATGATGTATCTGTTACTAAAGATGAAAAACTAATACAATTAAATGAATATTTACAAAATCTTCCTAAAATTATATTTAATAATCAAGAAAGATATTTCTTAAATTGTGCTGGTCTTGGTGTTGATGGATTAGTTTGTAAGAATATTAATGAAATTAAAATGAAAGGAACTAAAAAAGCTAGTTATACGCTTGTTACTCTTAAAGCATTGTTTTTCCAATATAAACAAAATATATCAAGAATTATCATTGATGGTGTTGAAAAAAAATTGAAAGATGTTTGGCTTGTTACCTCTATGAATGGTAAATATTTTGGAGGAGGAATGCCTCTTGCTCCTTATCAAGATAGAAAATCAAATGAGTTATCATTTTGCACTTTTTGTTGTAAAAGTAAATTGAAAGCTATATTCATGTTTACAAGTATTTTTAAAGCTAAACATTTAAAATATAAAAAGTATTTTACAATTATAAAAGGAAAAGAAATAGAAGTTTTCTTTGAAAAACCATCTTTTTTACAAATTGATGGTGAAACATATGATAATGTTTCTTCGTATAAAGTTGTTATTAATGAAAAATAGATAGGTTTTAAGCCTATCTATTTTATTAACCTTTTTATAAATCTAATTCTATAATCTTGTTTTGATTAAATGTTTGTTTTAAATCAATTATTCTTTGATTTTTTGAACCTTTAAAATAAATATCTGGATCTTTTTGGCTTTCAATAAATCTTCCATCAACAAGAACATCGATTTCATGTAGAAATTTATTTGTTATTTCGTCATTTCTATTTAGCAATTCTTCTAGCGTATATCCGCTGTAACACCAATAATTAAAATCTGGTCTGATTTTTTTAACTTCTTGTAAAAACTCATAAACATCTTTTATATTTGAGGGACATAAAGGTTCTCCGCCTGAAAATGTTAATCCTTTTAATATAGAGTTGTTTTTTATTCTTTCTAGATAATTATTCTTGTTAAATTCTTCACCATAATCAAATGATTGAGCTTCTTTATTTTGACATCCTTTGCAGTTATGAGGACATCCTGAAACAAATAATACACATCTCCATCCTAATCCATTAGCGATGGATTCATCATAAAATCCTGCAACACGCATTATTTATTATCTAATCCTGTATGTTTTACTCTATCATTTAATTCTGATAATTTTGCTTCATTCCATCTAGATGTTGTACCAACTAAATATCCTGTAATTCTTTGAATTGTATCGATATTTTCACTTCCACATTTAGGACATACTTCTATTGTTGATGATGTTTCATATCCACAGTTCATACATCTAGTCCTTGTGTGGTTTACGCTTCCGTATCCCATATTATATTTATCCATTAAGTCCACTACAGCTTCTACAGTTGATGGATTACGCGCGGCATCTCCATCTAATTCTATATAGAATATATGACCAGCACGAGTTAATTCATGATATGGTGCTTCAATTTTTGCTTTATGTTCTGCTGAACAATGATACCAAACTGGTACATGATTTGAATTAGTATAATAATCTTTATCTGTTACACCATTAATTATTCCATATTCTTGCTTATCAATTTTAGTGAATCTTCCAGATAATCCTTCAGCTGGTGTAGCTAAAACTGAGAAGTTAAGATTATATTTTTCTGCATATCCCGCACATAAATCACGCATTGTTGTTACGATATTAATTCCAAGTTTTTGAGCATTTTTATCTTCACCATGATGTTTACCTATTAACGCTACTAAACATTCTGCTAGACCGATAAAGCCGATTGAAAGAGTACCATGTTTTAAAACTGATTCGACTTTATCATCCGGTTTTAAGTTTTCTGAACCATTCCACATACCTGCCATAAGAAGAGGGAATTGTTTAGCAAGTGCAGTACATTGGAATTGATAACGTTCAAATAATTGTCTTGCAGTTAAATCACAATAATATGTTAATTTATTCATAAATATTTTAATAACTGTATCTTTATAGATAGTATTCATATTAGATTCACTACCTGAGCCTATTGGGAAATACATTCCTGTTTTTTCTTGAGCTTCATAGGCTGATTCTATTGCAAGTCTAGGTAAATTTATTGTAGAAAATGATAGATTTCCTCTTCCAATTGATGATTTTTCTGCGAATCTATTTTCAAATACTCTTGTTCTACAACCCATTGTTGCTACTTCATTCATATATCTTTTTGGATCGTTTTCATTCCATAGATCACTTTTATTGAATGAGGCATCAAGATTTAAATAATTAGGGAAGAATCTTTTTGCACATACCTTTGTTGATAATTGATATAAATCATAGTTGGGATCATCTTTAAAATAATTGACACCTTTTTTCTTTTTCCAAATTTGGATTGGGAATATAGCAGTTTCATGATTTCCTACACCTTCATATGTAGAATTTAACATTTCTCTAATAACACATCTTCCTTCAGCGCTTGTATCTGTTCCATAATTAATAGAGGAGAATACGACTTGATTTCCACCACGAGAATGAATTGTATTCATGTTATGTATAAAAGCTTCCATTGATTGATGTACTCGTCCCACTGTATTATTAATCGCAATTTGTACAATTCTTTCATCATCTTTATAATTGTTAGGATCATCTTTAACATAATCTTTAACTTTATAATCATATAAATATGAATAATCATGATTTAATACTGTTTCAATTTTTTTAACTTCTTCAATATATGTTAGTCTAACATATGGAGCTAAGTAGTAGTCAAAAGCGGGTATTGCTTGTCCACCATGCATTTCATTTTGTATTGTTTCCATTGAAATACAACCAATAATAGAGGCAGTTTCAATTCTTTTTGTTGGTCTTGATGCACCGTGACCTGCTTTAAAACCATTTTCTAATATTTTATCTAATGGATGTTGTAAACATGTTAAAGATTTTGTTGGATAATAATCTTTGTCGTGAATATGTATATATCCTTTTTGCATTGCAGTACGAACATCACTTGATAATAAATAGTCATCTACAAATGGTTTTGTTGTTTCTGAAGCAAATTTCATCATCATTCCAGCAGGAGTATCCGCGTTCATATTTGCGTTTTCACGAGTAATATCATTTGCTTTAGCACCGATTATATCTAAGAAGATATCTTTTGTTTTAGATTTACGTGCGACATCACGATTATAACGATAGATAATATATTTTTGAGCAACTTCTTTTCTTGAAGAGTTCATTAGTTTCTTTTCAACAATATCTTGGATATCGTATACAGAAACTGTTTCTTTACCCTCTATTTGTTTTTCAATTTCATCTGCAATTTTTAATGCGATTGATTCATCTACACCTTTAATAGTGTGTTTCATTGCGCTTACAATTGCATCAATTATTTTTTGTTTATTAAATTCGGTCGTACGACCATCACGTTTTAATACTACCATAATTCTTCCTTTCATTATCTAATTTGTTGAGACGCTTTTTATTATATAAAATAAGAAAAAAAAATGTTGTTGCTGTAGCAACAAAAAAATAAAAAATATTTTTTTCTTAAAAATATATAGATATTAAAAAAAACATTAATAAAATTACAAAAAAATATAATGATAATGATAAAAAAATGCATTTTTAGTTGCAATAGCAACAAAAAACACATATATTTTTGTTTACGAGGGGAAAAGATATGAAAAAAAAGTTCAATTTTAACAAGGTGATAAGCAATATGAAAACTCATTGTTTTTTATGCAGTGTTAAAAAGTTTAAAAAGAATGAAATAATTACAACATATTTGTTAAAAAGGAATCAAATTTGTATTTTATTAAGTGGTGTTGCGCATCTTATTAGATATACTGATTTAGGTGAAAGAAGAATAATTTATTCATTTAAAGAAGGTGATGCGTTTGGTGAAGCATTTTATATGTTACATACTAGCAGAGAACTATTTGTTGAAGCAAAAAAAGATTGTGATGTATTATTTTTGCCTTATGATAAATTAGAAAGTTGTAATAAAGATTGCACTTATCATATTCAATTGTTAAAAGATTTACCAGATTTATTCATGAATAGAATGGCAGAGTTGAATTCGCGTGCAGAATTATTAACTCATAAAGGTGTAAGAGAAAAACTTTTATTTTATTTTAATAATTTAGCAAATGATAATAATTCAAAAACTTTTATATTACCTTTTTCTTTTACTGATTTAGCGGATTATTTGGTTATTGATCGTAGTGCGATGAGTAGAGAAATAACTAGAATGCAAGATGAAAATATTATTATAAAAAGTGGTAAGAAAATTACATTAATAAAATAATTTTAAACACTTAGATTTTTAATCATTTCTTTTCTATTAATTTCTTCATAAATTGTATAGCTTACTATTGTAATTAAACTTAAAAGTGAAATGATTGAACCACTTATTAATCCTTTATCTAAATATTCAATTGTAATAATATGATTACCTTTTTCTAATTCTACACCTAAAAATATGTTATATGATTTTTTTGAATCAACCTTTTTATTATCAACATAAACATTAAAGTTATCTTCATATGGTAATGTAAGTAAAGCAATTTGATTATCTTTTGTAACATTAACTTCATATTCATATTTTGAATCAGTTATATTAATTTCTTTAACACTTTGTTTTTTAATTTCATTTATATATTCATTTAATATATCTAAATCTTCATAATAGAATTCCTCTATTATGGATTGATTTGTCATTTTCTTTTGTGCTTCTATTTTTATAACTTGTTCACCATTTTTACTTGGTAATCCATTAACTCCTGAATTGTAATAACTAAAATAATTGATAGAGGAGTTATCAATTCTTAGTTTTAATCTATCTCTAAAATAATCTAGATAATTATAATTATTTTTGAAATTATAATAAAATGGATAAGATTTATTTGTAGTTACTTTATAAGTTATAGTATCGTTTTCATTTATTTCATTATACATTTTTCCATTAATTGTATTTTCGTATTCTAGATTTGTAAAAATGGTATAACTCGCTTTATTAAATATATCTTTTTGCTTTCCATTTTCATATCTAACAGTGCTTGTCATTGTTTTATATATATTATTTTGATATTCAAAATGATCGTACCAATGTATTTCATTATCGTATTTATATCCTTCTGATACATTATTACAATCGTTAACAATAATCATTAATGGAAGCGCATATGGATTTTCGTAAACATTAATAGAATCTTTTGATATCGTAGTATTTTTATAAATATAGTTTAAGAATGTATTTGATTTAGTAGAATTATTTAAATAATTATATTGATTATCACTATTGCTTAAAATGTATTTAATTCCTAAAAAACTATTAATAGATAGAGTAGAACCAGAACCATATTTTTCCCAGAAATAATTATAGTGAAAACCTAATCTAGATAAATATTCTTGTACTTCTTTTTTTTCATTTGAACTATAATGACTTATTCCATTATAGTTATAATACATTGAATCGTTATTTGCTCCATTATATGATCCATCTCTCATAAATGTTTTTTCTAATCTATAAAATGATGTATCATTTAATTTAATTGAATTAATTATTTTAGATAAATTTTCATCATTTCTATAAGTAATATAGTTTAGATTATTGGAACTAATTTTACTAACAATATCATTTGAATTTAAATACATATTGCATATATTAAATATTATAAATACTCCCGCGGATAAAGGTTTTAACCATTTATATTTCTTTAAATAATAATTTAGTATAACTATTAATAGAACAAATGCAAATGCTACATATGAAAATATATGTGGAGTATATGTAACATAGTTTTCATTAATTTTATTTATATTAGAAGAAATAATGGTTAATATAACAAATAACGATAAGGGCGCTAATAATCGAAGCGGATGAATCTTATCAATATCATTAATTGTTTCAGAAGCTAGATATACTGCATACATTCCAAAAATGAATGCGTATCTAAAAGGAAACCATGTTGGTTTAGCTCCTCCATGATAAAGATTATCTATTCCAACATTAATAAATCCTAATATTAATAATGAAACAGGAATTAATGATAATAATCTCTTTCTTTTTGGAATATTATTATTTATAAAATATATTAACATAAATGTTATTCCTATTGCTCCGATATATGTACTAATAGCGTATCTATAATTATCAGAGTTATTAATATTTAATGTTCCTTCAAATGATTCAAATGTTAAATATTTAAATACATTTATTACATAATAATTATTATTTAACATATTATAAACTGTATCTTTTAAATTTACGCTTCCTTTAGTTCCACTTAGATGTATAAAGGCACTCATCCATGAAAAAGCGCTTAAAAATCCACCAAGTAAAGATGTTATTCCAAAAGTAATAATGTTATGAATAATTAGTTTTTTATTATCTTTAAAATTGTACGTTTTAAATAATTCAACTAAATAAAAGATAACTGAGAAAAGGCATATCATATAACCTATATACCATGATGTATATAAACTTAAAGCAAGAGTAATCATATATAATAATGATGATTTTTGATTTATTATGTTTTTTATTCCTAGCAAAACAAGGGGAAGCAAATATACTCCATCAAGCCACATCAAGTTAGAATAATAAACAAAATTATAACTTATTAATGAATATGATATCGAAAGTAATAACGCAAATAAATTATTATTTATTGATTTTTTTAAGAAAATAAATGATGTTAATCCGCATGTTGCAATCTTTAACAAAGTAATTAATAGAAGCATTTCTGGTAGATTTGCTTCACTTGTAAATGCGAATAATAAATAAAATGGACTAGCTAAATAGTATGTAAATATTGATAACATATTGCCACCTATAGCTTTTCCAAGAGTATATATCAGATTAGCATCACCACTTAAAATTGCTTTATAGTATCTATAAAAAGCAATATATTGTCCTTGAGCATCTATTAGTAAAACTGTTTTATTTTCATTTGTAAAAGGATATAATCCATTATTTTTGAAAATAATAAAAGTTATAACAAATGGTATTAAAAAAGATAGTAATATATATATCAAATTAACATATTTTTTTTTCATCATAATATCCTTTCAAAAAAAGCAATAATTCTTTTAATGAAAAAATTATATCATTATTGCTTTAAATATTATAATCAAATAAATAAACATTTAAAATTTTAAATAAAAATTGTATACTCTTTAAAGAGGTTAATAACTTATGGTGACATTTACGAGTAAGATAAAAACAAAAATAGATGTATTTTGTGATAAAGTATTTGATGGATTTTTTTCTTTTTTTAGGAAAAACTTATTTTTAATCGTTGCAATAATTCTGGTTATTGTTTCTTTAGGAGCAAAATTCTGTTTTATCGAATATGCTTCAGGAGATTTTAACAGTTTTTTAAAGCCATGGTTTAATTATATTAAAAGTAATGGTGGATTTAAGGCGCTTAGTAATTATCCTACCTTTGATTCTAATCCTTCATGCGATTATCCGATAGCGTATATGACTATAATCGCAGCTTTAACGTATTTACCTTTTGAACCTATTGTTTCTATTAAAATAGTTTGCTTTATTTTTGATTTAGCACTTGCTTTAGGTGGTTTGTTTTTAGTTAAAGAAATCACAAAAAATAAATTTTGGAGCTATTTATCTTTTTATATTCTATTATTCTTACCAACACTATTCTTAAATTCGGCATTATGGTCTCAATGTGATCAATTATATGCTTGCTTTGCTGTATGGTGTTTATATTTTATATTAAAGAAGAAAAATAATCTTGCAATGATTATGATAGGATGCGCTTTTTCTTGTAAAATGCATATAATATTTATATTTCCGGCATTAATATATTTTTGGTTATCTAAAAAAATAACATTAAGAAATATGTTATTTATTCCTTTAGTTATTATGATTACATGGATACCTGGACTTATTAATGGTGTAAGTCCTTCTGTAATGGCAAAAATATATGTATCGCAAGCTGGTAATTATTCTAATGCTAATTATGGTGCCGCGAATATGTATGCATTTATGCAGTTTAGTTATGCATATAGACATATAAATATGGGTGCAGGTATATTAATTGCATTTGCAATTATTGGTATATTCTTAACTTGTTTATACTATCATAAAGTGAAGGTTACAAAAAAGAATATGTTATATATTGCAACAATGTCTGCGCTTCTTACGCCTTTTGTTTTACCACATATGCATGATAGATATTTCTTTTTAGCGGATATTCTAGTTTTATTATATGTTATTGTTCATAAGAGAAAATGGTATCTTGCTGTTATGATGCAAGCTTCAAGTTATATGTGTTATACACAATTTCTATTAAGAGATTATGTTTTTAATGATTGGCTTAAAGATGATTCTGTTCAAGTTGCAGCGTGTATTAATTTAGCGATAATAATTATCATGTGCTATGAATTTAAAAATTTAGAAAAAGAAGATGATGAGTTTTCTTTACCATTAATAGAAAATAATTAATATTTATAAACGTATAAATGATTTATATATTTGTTAATGACTTTATACGTTTTTTTATAATTTTTATAGGCTTTTTTTCTAAATAAATTTTATGATTTATCATAATTTAAATTAGGAGGAAGTGATAGAATGTACAAATATTCTAAATGTGGTTGTGAAGCACCATGTAAATATGAACCAGTTGTAATGCCTGTTAAAGAAACTATTTGTAATAGATATTATACTGTAGAGCAACCAATTATTTGCCCTGTTAATAAAAGAATAGTAAATCATTATGTACCAAGACCTGTATATTATCATACATATTCTCAATGTGAAGAAACAGTTTGTGAAAACTCTCCATATGGTGGTAATATGGAACAAGTACAGTTTGAAGAACACAAACATCCGTTTAATAGATAAAGTTTTAGAAGGTCATGTTACATGACCTTTTTAAAAAAACTTAACAATTTTCATTGCTAAGTTTAAAGATTATTTAGATTAATTTTTCGTAGTGATATAAAACTGATTCACCAAAAGTTGAATTTATATATGATTCAACTCTAGAATCAGAAAATGCCTCGACTAGAGCTTTAGTTTTATCTGAATTAGCATTTTCATTTTTAACTGCAATAATGTTTGCTCTTTCAGATATTGTTTCTTCGTTTGCTTCTTCTGAAAGTACGATTCTTTCTGTTAAATCTTTATAACCAGTCATCATTGTATTTCCAGGAATTATTCCAAAGTCATAATCAGGTAAAGAAACACATAAATTACTTTCAGGTATACATTTTAATGTAATTGATTCATATCCTTGTAAAAATGTTACACAATTATTAGGATTAGTAATATCAAAATTTTTAAATGAACCATCAACATAATTTGACTCATTTATTGTTAAAATATTGTTACTTTCTAATAATTTTAATGCTCTTTCAATGTTTGATACGTCATCAACTAATATGATTTTTGAATTATTTTTTATTTCTTTATTCTCTTTGTTACTTGTATATAAACATAATTTTTCATAATGTACTTTACAAGCTGCGATTAATTTATTTTTATCAATTACATCACTATTATAAGATTCTAAATAAGGTACATGTTGAAAGTAATTTGCATCATAATCATTCGCAGCTACTGAAGAATTTTGTATAGACCAGTCTAAAACACGAACATTTAATGAATATCCTTTTTCTTCTAGAATTGGTTTAATTGCTTCATTTAATATTTTTGCATGTGGTAATTCACTAGCGCATATCTTAATTGTTTCTTTTCTTCCATTACATGAAGATAATGCTGTTCCTCCTAATAATAATGTTAAAGCTAATAATAGTTGTTTTTTCATTTTTTATTTCCTCCTCTTATCTATTTTTCTAGCTAATAATAAACATAGTTCTTGTATTATTTGTACAAATATAACAAGAATTAATACGATAATCCAAACTTTCCAGTTGTAAATATTTAATGGCTCACCTCTATAATATTGATATGCTTTTGCTATTAATCCTCCTGCAGAAAAATCATAAGCAAAAGATGTATAGCTTAATATTGAAATGGTTGCAACAGAGAATCCTGATATTATAGATGGTCTTGCTTCAACTAAAAGAACTCTTTTAATTATTTGTAATTTACTTGCACCAAGAGATTTCGCGGCTTCTATAACGCCACTTTCGACATCATTTAATGATTGCTCTACAAGTCTACTAATAAATGGGAATGATGTGATTATAAGTGGTATTACAAGTGTATACCATTCTCCTGTTCCTATTCCAACTATGCTTCTTACAATAGGTATCGAAATAACAATTATTAGTAAACAAGGAATTGAACGTAATATATTAATAAATAAACCTAATATTGAATTAATTACTTTATTTTTACATATTCCATTTTTACTTGTAATATAAAGAACTATTCCAAGTGGTATTCCAATTAAATGTGCAATAATAGAGGTGACAAATGTCATTAAAATTGTTTCTTTAAATGCAACTAAAAGGTCATTAAATATCATTACTTTGCACCTCCTCATACTTTATTTTTTTATAATCTAAATATGTTTTTAATTTTATTATATCTTTTTCA
Organism: uncultured Erysipelotrichaceae bacterium; assembly: GCA_964456095.1. Classification (GTDB taxonomy): domain Bacteria; phylum Bacillota_I; class Bacilli_A; order RFN20; family CAG-449; genus CANRPC01. Next base: position 1,449 of record CAYVZF010000012.1, on the reverse strand, counting down.
TAATAAGGTAATTTCATAACTAATTGTCCATAAACTCTATCTTCAAATACTTTTGTATCAGCATGTACAATAGAAACTAGTATATTACATTCTTGAACAATATTTGCAATTAATGGTGTATCGACATTGCCATCAAAAACTAATCGAATGCATTTATTTTTTGATAATTCAGTATTTACTTTATCTGAATAAATTAGCTTTTTTGTTATTTCTGTTTTAGGATTTAGAAATATTTGATTTAGCGATCCTTTTTCTTCTATCTTTGAATTATTAATAACTGCGACCTTGTTACATATACTTTCTATAACGCTCATTTGATGTGAAATAATAATTATAGTTAAACCTAAAGATTTATTTAATTCTTTTAATAGTTTTAAAATTGAAGAAGTAGTATTAGGATCAAGCGCGGATGTTGCTTCATCGCATAATATTATTTTTGGATCTGTTATTAATGCTCGTGCAATTGCAACTCTTTGTTTTTGTCCTCCAGATAATTGAGAAGGATATGAATTCCATTTATCTTCTAAATCAACTTTTTTTAATACTTCAAATATTTTTGGATGTTTATATTTAATTATTTCTTCATTTTTTTTCTTTCTTAATTCTTTATGTTTTTTTTGATGAAACAAATAGAATAAAGGATGTTTAAAATTTTCTTTATAATATTTAAAGTTTATTTCGTGAATTTTTGATTTATCAATTTTTTCTTTTATAGAAGAATAAACTAAAGCTTCTTTAATGTTTTGTAAAACGTTTTTTTGTGATAAAAGGTTAAAATGCTGAAATATCATAGCTATTTTCTTTCTATCATCTCTAGTTATTTTTGTTTTATCATTAAAAATAGGCTTACCTTCAAAAATAATTTCACCTTCATCGGGTATTTCTAAACCATTTATACATCTAACAAGTGTTGACTTTCCTGCCCCTGATAAACCAAGTACTCCATAAATGTCACCTTTTTTAACTTCTAGATTAATATCATCTAATACTTTAAAATTATCAAAATACTTACTTACATGTTTGATAGATAAAATATTTGGTTCTTCTGTGTTATTACTAATAATTTTAACATCTTTTGTATTTGACATAAGCTATCTTCTCCTTTCTAAAAAAATAAAAACTCTCGCCTACAAAAGGACGAGAGTTCGATTAAACAATAAACTTCGTGTTACCACCTTTTTTCACTTATACTTTACAATACAAGCCTCATGAAGATCAAACAATCTTCTCATCTATAACGGGAATACCCGAGTAAACTTACTAAATTTCAGTTTACTAACTCCGAGACCATGTTCATCTTTTGATTGTTATCTGCTTTCACCATACCAGACTCGCTAATACAATCGACAAAGATTACTCTTTCTCATCAACGTCGATGTGAGTATTATAAACGAAACTAAAATAATTAATCAACATTAAATTTATTTTTTTTAATTCTTTTGTTAATTG
>CAYVZF010000011.1:0-31181 GCA_964456095.1 uncultured Erysipelotrichaceae bacterium | reverse complement strand
GTATTTGAATAATAAAATAGAACTTAATCCATTGTTTGATTAAGTTCTATTTTTTTATCATAAATTAGGCCAAGTTCGATACTGTTTAAACCATTCAGTATCTTTTAGAATTGTATTATTATTTGAACAATTGATATTAAAACTATCATATGTTGATGTTACTACAATATTACCATTCATTGATTTTACAAAGTATTCTTTATCAGTACTTTTTTCTAAGTCGATTTGAGATGTAATATATATATTTTCTGTATGTTTTGCAATTCTATTTATTGTTTCTTGATAAGGAAATTTATTAAGATTATTAGTGGTGTATTCTGGTGTTCCTGCACATGTACAAATACATACATTTTCAGGTGTTATAACATTTAATAATGTATCAGAATTAGCTGTTCCAGAACCATGATGACCACCTTTAAATACTTTTACATGAGGTAATTTATTTGATAATACTAATGATTCTTCACCACTTGTTTCTAAATCTCCAGTAAATAAGAAATGATTATCTTTTTGAGATATTAATACGCATACAGAATAATTATTCTCTTCGGATGATTTTGTATCATAATATTTTTGATAAAGGATTGATAATGTAAGATTTTCACCTAAATTATAGACTCTTTGAGCACCATTTAAATTATTATAACAATCTAATGCTGTATAGTGTTTAGTTCCAGCTTCAATTAAGTCGTTTCGGCAACTTTTATATGAATTATATATTTGTGTATTAGAATTTGTTCTTGGGAAGTCTATTAATGTTTCAATTTCATATGAAGAAAATATTCCAGGCGAAGAAGTGGTGCCTACAAACCCTGCGATATGATCTTGATGTGCATGTGTTGCAATAACATATTCTAATACACCATCTTCACAATATTTATCTATATAGTTAATTAGTGTTTTTGATGAATCTTTTCTACTACCTGCATCGATTAATATATCATTTTGACCAGCTTTAATATAAATAGAATCACCGACAAATTTATTTCCTAATTCTAAAAAATGTATAGAAAGTGGATCACAGTAATTATCTTCATAACTATATACATCACTTGAAATATCCGTTATAGAAGAATAAGAATTTGATTCTAAAGAGCTATTACTTTCTAATGAAATGAATTCACTGCTAATAGAGGAAGAAGAACTATTACTACTAGGATTGATGCTAAACTCACAAGATGTAAGAAGTAGCAAACATAATATTTTTATAAATCTTTTTTTAACTTTCATTTTTAAATCACCAAAACAATTATATATTAAAAAAAGCTAAATTGTTATTTTTTTATTTTTATTGTGTTAATATTTTAAAAGGTGGTAGATATTATATGAAAGAATTATTTATTGGATGTCATTTATCTTCAAGTGGTGGATACTTAAATATGGGGAAAGTAGCAAAAAGTATAGGCGCTAATACATTTCAATTTTTTACGAGAAATCCTCAAGGTGGTAGTAGTTCAAAACCCCTTGATTTAAATGATATTAATACTTTTAATAAATTTGCAGAAGAAAATAATTTTGGCTATATTATTGCTCATGCACCTTATACTATGAATTTAGCAGGTTTAGATAAAGTTAGGAACTTTGGTATTGAAATATTAAAGGATGATTTAAATAAATTATCATATGTAAGAAATGTATATTATAATTTCCATCCAGGAAGTCATGTAAGCCAAGGTGAAGAAGTAGGATTAAATAGAATTATTGATGCATTAAATGAGTGTGTAACTAGTAATGAAGGTGTAACTATATTACTTGAGACCATGGCGGGTAAGGGTAGTGAACTTGGAAAATCTTTTGAAGAAATTAAATATATTTTAGATAGAGTTAATTATCCTTTAAGATTTGGTGTAACACTAGATACATGTCATATTTTTGATGCTGGATATAATATCAAAGATAATTATTTAGAAGTATTAAATGAATTTGATTCTATTATTGGTCTTGATAAACTAAAAGCAATCCATTTAAATGATTCAAAAAATATATTAGGATCAAGAAAAGATAGACATGCACTTTTAGGAGAAGGAAATATTACTTTAAAATCATTAATAGATTTTGTTTCACATCCATTAATTAAAAAATTGCCAATTGTTTTAGAAACACCTAATGATACTGATGGATATAAAAAAGAAATTGAATTAGTAAGAGAAAGTGTTAAGTAAATGGAAAGATATTTTGTTGATATTATAAATAATAGTTTTGTTTTTACTGATGAACAAATTCATCAAATTCAAAAAGTAATGCGTCATAAAATTAATGATGAAGTAACATTAATAAATGATAATAATTATTATTTATGTAGAATCACATCAATTTTACCATTAAATGTCGATATTATTTCAAAACAAAAAGTAGATACTGAATTAAAAAGAAATATAACATTATTATATTGCTTACCAAAAGGTGATAAACTAGATTTTGCAATACAAAAAGCTACAGAATTAGGGGTAAAAAAAATAGTTTTAGTCTCATCTTCTAGAACTATTATGAAAATAAAAAAAGAAGATGAAAAAAGAAAATTTGAAAGATTTAATAAAATTGCTTTAGAAGCTGCAGAACAATGCTCAAGAACATATATACCTAAAATTGAAGGGGTAATACCTTTTTCAAGAATCAATGAGTATTTATCATCTTTAAATTTGATCGCGTATGAAAATGAAAAAGGAGATATTATTACTAAAGAATTATTAGAAAATCATAATTCAATTTCAATTATTGTTGGGTCTGAAGGTGGATTTTCTACTAATGAAGTTGAACTTGCTAATTCATATGGATTTAAAAGTGTATCATTAGGTAAAAGAATTTTAAGGAGCGAAACAGCTGTTTGTTATTCATTAACTTTATTAAGTTATTTTTCGGAGGATTAAACATGCTAACATTTAAATTCTTAAATAAAAATAAAAAAGACTATTTGTATTATTCTACAAAAGAGAATGAATTCTATACTAAAAATAAAAAGAAAATTGAAAAAATAGAATCATTTTATCCAAGTTATGATGATTATGGATTTAATTTAATATGTTCTAATATTTTAATCGAGGCTTTTATTAATTTGGATATTATTGTTAAAAATTTAGATTCATTTAAAGATTTAGATATGACTTCATCGTATGAAAAGGCAAAAAAATTATTAATTGATAGACCTTTTTTTGTTGAGGATGATGGGTATAAAGTGTTTTTTCCTCAATTTAGTAAATCTTTAAATTATATATTAACAAATACACCTCTTAGTATTAAAAAATATCCTTATGATTCTTTAGAAGATAAGCCGCTTGTATTTTGTATAGATTTTTTTGATGTTTATGGCTATAAAATTTTTAATTCAAAATTTACTAATTTAAAATATATTGCAAACGATTCTACAAGCGCAGCATTTTATTCTGAATCATTTGAAACTATATATATAATTAATGATCAAGGAAGATTAGATATTGCAATACCTATATTTGATAAGTATTTAAAAAATAATAAAGGTGTTGATATTGAAAATAGGATAAAAAGAGTTATTGATAAATTTTATTCAAACAATAGAAGAGAATTTATTGCGGAATTAAAAAATCAAAGACTTATTTCAGAAAAAATGTACAAACAAATTATTAAGCATTTATCGGTAAGAAAAATAAAAAAATATAAATTAGAAAGAAAATAATTAGTTATGAAGACATTTAAAATACATACACTTGGATGTAAAGTTAATACGTATGAGACAGAAGCAATTAAAGAAATCTTAATTAATAATTCATATAAAAAAGTTGATGATGGTTATGCTGATATTGTAATTATTAATACATGCGCTGTTACATCTGTTGCAGGACAAAAATCACGCCAATTAATTCATAAAATGAAAAGAGAGAATCCTTCTTCTATAATTGTAGCAATTGGTTGTTATGTTCAATTAGAAAAAGAAAATATTTATGAAGATGGTGCAGATATATTAATAGGAACAAATGATAGAAATAAAATTATTGATTTAATTAATAAATATTATGAAAAAAAAGAAAAAGAATTATTAATTGATGAATCAAGAAAAAGAATTGATTATGAATGCTTATCAATAAATAATTATGATGAAAATACACGTGCATTTGTAAAGATTCAAGATGGTTGTGATAATTTTTGTTCATACTGTATTATTCCATATACAAGAGGTAAATTTAGATCAAGACCTAAAAAAGAAATACTAGATGAAATACATACATTAGTATGTAAAGGATTTAAAGAAATAGTTTTAACTGGTATTGATACCGCTTCTTATGGAAAAGATATTAATGAAGATTTTGTTTCACTTTTAAAAGAAATTTTAAATAATGAAAAGTCATTATTAAGATTAAGAATATCCTCTATTGAAGCAAGTCAAATTAATGATGAATTTATTGAATTATTAAGAAACGAAAAAAGAATTGCTAAACATTTACATATTCCACTTCAATCTGGTAGTAAAGAAGTTTTAAAAAGAATGAATAGAAAATATACAAAGGAAGAATTCTATTCTAGAATAAGTAGAATTAATAGAGGAAAAGATTTAGCGCTTGCATGTGATGTTATTGTTGGATTCCCACAAGAAACAGAAGAAGAGTTTAATGAAACCATGGAATTTATAAAAAAATGTGGATTTTGTTATATTCATGCATTTCCTTATTCGAAAAGAAAAGGAACACCTGCAAGTATTATGAAAGGTCAAGTTGATTCTAAAATAAAAAAAGAAAGAGTAAAGAGATTAATTTCACTAGGTAATGAATTAGAAAATAATTACAAAAAAGAATTTGATGGTAAAGAATTAGAAGTATTATTTGAAACAAATAATGGTAATATTTGGAAAGGATATTCATCTAATTATATTGAAGTAAAAGTTATTTCAAATGATAATTTAAAAAATAAAATGATAAAAGTAGAATATAAAATAAATGGGTATTCAAAAATTATTGAAGAAATAGATTTTAAAATCGAAAAATAAATTGATTTTTGTTGACTATAATATTTTTATGGGGTATATTAATCATTGTGTTGTAACCGAGGAGGTGTGTAAAAAATGGCAGTTCCAGCAAGAAGAACATCTAAAACTACTAAGAGAATGCGTAGAACGCACTTCAAATTGACTGTCAGCGGTCTTAAGAAATGTGAGCATTGTGGAGCAACGATTGTTTCACACCGCGTATGTCCAGAATGTGGATATTATAATGGAAAACAAGTAGTAAATACTAAAAAAGATGCTGAATAATTAAAATGATGTTAATACCTTAATAATTGGTAAAGACATCATTTTTTATTTTATAGCAAAAAAATTGGTACTAGTATTTTTTTTAAAATGTGATAATATATAAATATAGGGAGACATATCGTTATGAAATATTCAAAATATATTGATCACACTTTATTAAAACCAGATGCATCACTTGAAGCTATTGATAAGCTTTGTTTGGAGGCTATTCAATATGATTTTGCTTCTGTCTGCGTTAATCCATGTTTTGTTGATCGTTGTCATGCATTATTAAAAAATACAGATGTAAAAGTATGTACTGTTATTGGCTTTCCATTAGGCGCTAATAAGACATATATTAAAGTTAAAGAAGCTTTAGATGCAGTATTTGATGGAGCTAGTGAAGTAGATATGGTTATTAACATATCTATGTTAAAAGCTAAAAATGATGCATATGTTAGAAATGAAATTGCAGAGATTAAAAATGCATTAAGAAAAGATGTTATTTTAAAAGTAATCATTGAGACTTGTTTATTAACTGAAGAAGAAAAAGAAAGAGCGTGCCGTTTGGCAGTTGAAGCTGGCGCAGATTTTGTAAAAACTTCTACTGGTTTTTCAACGGGTGGCGCAACAAAAGAAGATATTGCTTTAATGCGTAGAGTTGTTGGAGAAACAGTTGGTGTGAAAGCTTCTGGAGGAGTAAGAACTAAAGAAGCATTCTTGGATATGATTGCTTCTGGAGCAACAAGAATTGGAACGTCTTCTGGTGCAAAAATAATTGAAGAATTAAATTTAGAATAAAATTAATAAATACGCCTATACTAATGTTGGTAACGGTTTAGGTGTATTTTTTATTAAATCGTATCTCAAATTCGGCAAAATATTGACTTATCTATAAGGATTTTATAAAATTAAGTTGCGCTTTGTTGAAAGTATATTGTTGAGATTTTAAGAGAAGATACATAGTAAAATGACTCTTATAAAGGAAGGAACCCTTGAATAAGATTCAGTAAGGAATAGGCGATATCTAAATCGAGAAATCGTAGTAAGAGTTCTACAACTTTGTTACTAAAAAAGCGCAAAAGCGCTTTTTTTGCTATATGAGGTGATAATATGTCAAATTTTAAAACACGTGTTACAATTTATGAAGTTGCTAAAGTTGCGGGTGTTTCACTTGCAACCGTATCAAGAGTAATTAATAAAAAAGATAATGTTACAGAAGAAACAAAGGTTAAAGTTTTAAGTACTATTGAAAAATTAGGATATAAACCTTCAGCATTAGCACAAGGACTTGCAAAATCTAAATCGACAAATATTGGTATTGTATTACCTGCAAAAAATTATGTTTATATTAATAATGTTTTATCTGGCCTTGTTGATATTGCAAAAATTTATGGATATCAAACATCATTATTTGTTACAAGACAAGATAGAGATGAAGTCAAAGATACTATTGAAAAATTAATTGTTTCTCATGTTGATGGTGCGATACTATTTGATGATGCACTTAATGAAGAGGATATATTAGAATTAAAGAAATATAATATTCCAGTCGTAGTAATTGGTAGAAATATTAAATCTAATGATTTTGCCTCTATTATACTTTCATATGAAGATGAATTAAGGAAAATAATTAATGATCATTTTGTAAAAGATGATGCTCCAATTTATTTCTTACATACAGAAAATTCTGGTTTATTAATGGAAAGATTAGAAAATATTGCATTAGATGAATCAAAAAAGATTAACAAAGAATCTTCATTTAACATAATTAATATTACAGATGCATATGATAAAACTTATGAATATTTAAAAGTATTTTTTAAAAATAATAAACGAGGATATTTTATTTCACCAAGAGATTCTATTTCTTGTGCAGTTGTAAATGCTGCGCTTGATAATGATATTAAAATACCTTTAGATGTTGAAGCAATTTCAATTATTGGTACAAAATATTCTAGAATAATGAGACCTACTTTATCATCATTAAATCTTGATATGTATGAAGTTGGATCAATTGCAATGAGAATGTTAACAAAGATGCTTGAAGGCACACTAAAAGTAAAAACATTTACATTCAATGCAACACTAATAAATAGACAATCTACTAAATAATAAAAAAATAAAGGATGATAAATTACATATTTACGTATTTAAATCCTTTTTTTGTTTATTGATATATTGTTGTTATTAGTATTTTATAATTATTTGTATTATAATTAAATCAATCGATTTATTGAAATATATGGGATACTTTTATGAAAAAATTATATGTAGTTAATTCAAATGAAAAAAGAATATTATTAGAAATGAAATCTAATAATCCAAATCTTGATTTTGATATTATATTAAGCGATGATTTAAAAAATAAATTGCTAGGTACATTAAATAATGCTGCGATTATTTATTTAAAAAAAGATGGCTTTTCGTTTTCTAATGCGAAAAAAATAAAAAAATATATTATTCCATTAAAGAATATAGATGACTCATTTATAAATTTTAAAAAGTATTATGAATTGTTTGATAAAATGAATTATATAGAAAAAACTAAGTATTTTGATGAATATTTAAAAAACAAAGAAATAATATTATATCCTTCATGTAATAATAAAGAAATAAGAAATCTATTATCTAATTATAAGTATAAAGTAAAAGATATTGAAACGAGAGACATTAAAAGAGATTTATATGTATTTAATACACTTAATGATTCGTGCTTAGGATTATATTCTATTATTGTTAATAAAATCAAATCTGGTATTTCAGTTGATAAAATTAAAATTGTATCAAATAATGATGATTTTATTAATAAGTTAAAATCTTTAAATAATTTTTATAAATTTCCTTTTATTTTTGAAAAGAAAATAAAAAAATCATCTTTAAAAATATATCAAATTTTTAAGGATGAATTAAAAAATGAATCTTTATCTAATATATTATTAAAATATCAAGATAATGATTTAATTAAAGAATTTATAAGATTATATATTGAATTAAAAGATAAATGTAGTGATGATGAAATTATTGAATATATTGATTATGCATCTAATGAGTATATTAATTATAAAACTAAAGGCTTAATTGAGTTTGTAGATAAATCTTATATTCCATTAAAAGATGAAGTATTAATTATTCCTTGTTTTGTTTCTTCAATTTATCCTAATCCTAAAGGTGATAACTCTTATCCAAGTGATAAAGAATTTATAAAAGCTAATTTATTATCTTCTAAAGAAAGAAACGAAATAGAAAAAATTGAATTTAAACAAATATATTATAGTGAAGGTGAAGTTATATTTTTAAAATACAAAGAACATTTAGGTAAAGAATGTTATGCCTCATTATATGAAGATTTTTATGATTTTAATGTTTTAAATAATGATAATAATGTTATCTTTAATAAAGAATCACTTATTTATAATCTAGTATTAAAAGAAGATAAAAGATTATTATATGGAAAAGAAAATCCTTATAGAAATCAATTATTAAAAGAATATCCACTTTATAGATCATATGATAATAGTTTTAAAACATTTGATAAAGTTAAAAATAATCAAGAAATTACTATATCTTATTCATCGTTAAAAAAATATATTGAATGTCCGTTTGAGTATTATTTAAATTATATATTAAAAATAGATAGATTTGAAGGTAATTATAGTACTAGATTTGGTACTTTATCGCATAATTATATAGAAGATAGAATAAACAATATTGAAAATGATACTGAATATTATTTGAATATATTAGATAATAAAAAAGAAAAATTATATGCAAAAAGAATGTTTCCGAGTATAGTAAAAGCATATGAAATTTTTGATGAATTTGTTAATAATTCAAATTTTAGTGAAAAGCAAATTGAAAAAGAAATAAAAATTAATATAACTGATGATATTAGTTTATATGGTAAATTAGATTGTATTCTATTTGATAAAGAAAATAATCTATATTCGATTGTTGATTTTAAAACAGGTAAAGATGATTTTAATAAAGATAATGTAAAATATGGAGAAAATCTTCAATTGCCAATTTATTTATTATTAGCAAAAGATACATATACTTCTTATAATCAATTTGGTTCATATATTTTTAATATTTGCAATGAAGATTTTATTTTAAAAGATACTATTGTTTTTAAATTTAAAGGTATAACTATTAATAATGATATTTACGAAGAAGATTTTAATAAAAAGTATATTTATTCGTACAAAAAAAGAACTATTGATATTAATGAATTAAATTCAATTATTGATGATACTAAAAATCAAATCATTAGCAAATGTAAAAGTTTAAAAGAGGGAGATTTTTCTATTAGACCGAGAATGTTTGATAAAAGTATTAGTTGTAAATATTGTTCATATAACGATATTTGTTTTAATAAAGAAAATAATTTCGTTATGATTTCAAAAGAAAAGAAAAAGGAGGATGAGTAATTATGGGCTTTAATCCGACACCTGCACAAAAAGAAGCTTTAGAAGCATTTGGTAATAATGTTATTGTTTCCGCCGGCGCGGGAAGTGGTAAGACTGCAGTTTTAAGTGAAAAGGTTAAGTTTTTAGTCGAAAAAAAAGGTATATCTGTTGATAATATGCTCATTCTTACTTTCACTAATGCCGCGGCACAAGAAATGAAAAATAGAATTCAAAAAAAATTAAAAGAGAATTCATTTGAAGAAAGTATAAAAGTATTATCCGCGGATATTTGTACTTTTGATGCTTTTGCTTTATCATTAGTAAAAAAATATCATTTATTATTAGGCCTTGATGATAATATTTCAGTAGTTGATAGTCCTTTAGTATGTGAAAAAAGAAATAAATGGATTGATGAATTGTTTGATGAACTATATGAAAAAGAAGATCCAATGTTTATAGAAACTGTTAATAGATTAACTACTAAAAATGATGATGTGTTAAAAGAATTACTAAATAATATTATTTTAAAATCGTCATTAAGTCTTTCAATTGATGATTATTTTAAGCCATTAAGTAATGATGAAAAAGAAAGTCGATTTAATAAATTTGTTACTTATATCACTAATTATTTAAATTCATTAAATGAAGAGATGTATGATGTAATATTATCGATACAAACAGAGGAATATAGAAATAAAATATATGCCTCTTTTAGTGAATTACTAGAGGCAAGAGATATTGATATGTATGTAAATGCGGCATATTTAAATGGAAATAGTTATAGATGGAAGAAAAGTTATCTTGAAGAAGATTTAGAAATTAAAAATAAATTTGAAAAAATTAAAAATAAAATCGTAGATATCAAATCATCATTAAAAAATTTAAATGATTTTAAAAAAGATTATTATGAAGCATTTAAATATAAAGAATATTTATATAATTTAGCTAGTACTATTTATAAAAAAGAACAAAAGTTTAAATATGAACATCAAACTTTTGAGTTTTCTGATATATCATATTTAGCATATAAGTTAGTAAAAGAAAATGATGATATTAAAAATGAATTAAAGAATAAATATAAAATAATTATGATTGATGAATATCAAGACACATCATTTTCTCAAGAAAGATTTATTAATTTAATTGAAAATAAAAATTTATTTATGGTTGGAGATATAAAGCAATCAATATATGGTTTTAGAAATGCTAGACCAGATATTTTTAAAGGAAAGTATGAAAAATACGCTAAAAAAGAAGATGGAATTAAAATAGATTTAAATAGTAATTTTCGTTCTAGAAAAGAAGTATTAAAAGATATTAATATTATTTTTAAAGATATTATGAGTGATGAAATAGGTGATGCTAACTATAAAAAAGATCATATTATAATTTCTGGAAATAAAGATTATGATAGTTTAGATATAGATAAACCTTACACTCAAGCTCTTGTATATGAAGAAAGTGATACATTATCAAAAGAAGAAATAGAGGCTAATATTGTCGCAGATGATATTTTAGATAAAATGTCTCATATGTATGTGATGGATTATGCTAAAGAAGGACCTTGTAAAAAGAAAGTTGATTTTTCATCTTTTTGTATTTTGATTGGAAAAGGAACTCATTTTCCTGTTTTTAAAAGAGTGTTTGAAGAAAAGGGAATTCCTCTATTTATAAGAGATAATGAAAAGATTGCAAATAATCATTTAATAAGAATAATGGAAAATGTCTTATTAATAATGAATAAAATAAATAATAATACTTATGATGACGAATTTGTTCATCTATTTGTTTCAATAGCTAGGAGTTTTATTTTTGAATATAGTGATGAAAAAATATATGATATTATTAAAAATAAAACATACTATAATGATGAAATTGTTATTTTAATTAAAGAAATTTTAGAATCATCTGATTCATTATCAATTTCATATTTAGTAGGATTATTTTTTGAAAAAGTAGATATTTATACAAAATTATTTAAACTAGGATTTTTTGAAAATAATAAAAAATATATCGATTTTTTTATGAATTATTTTATCAAAATGGATGAATTAAATTATTCTTTTATTGACGCTTCAAATTTTATAAAAAATATTCAAAATTATGATATTGGATTAGAGATGGAATCTCAATCTACTGATGAAAATTCTGTTAAATTAATGAATATTCATAAATCAAAAGGGCTCGAATTTCCAATTGTATATTTTTGTGGACTTTCCAATGAATTTAATAATTCAGATTTAAGAAAAAGACATTTTGTTTCTAATAGATATGGATTAATTTTTGCATCTGAAAATGGTGATAAAACAATTGATTCTTTGGTGGATAAAATTTTATTAAGAAAAGAAAATATGTCAGAAGAAGTACGTAAATTTTATGTTGCATTAACAAGAGCAAAAGAACAAATGATATTTGTTTATCCAAAAAAAGAAGAAAAAGAAGGAAAAGAATTAGATAAATCAAAAAGTTTCTTAGATTTTATAAAATATTCATCTATTAATATTAATGAAACTGATGTAAAAATTAGAAATTTAAAAAATAATAAAGCAAATGAAATAGAAGAAAAAGAATTAATTTATGAGCCAATTACATTTAGTGAAGTTGAAAAAGAAAAGAAGAAAAGAAGTTCAAAGATCCTTTCTTTTGATAGTAATAGAGATTATTTAGAATTTGGAACAAATATCCATTTTATTTTTCAAGTCGCGGATTTTGAAAATGAAGATGTTTCAATGTTTAATAATAATGAACAAAGACTTTTGATGAAATTTTATAAAACTGATTTATTTAAAGAAATAAAAAAAGGTAAAATATATAAAGAATACGAATTTATAACTTTAAATAATGTAGGAATAATCGATATGTTTTCTATTTTAGATGATAAAATCATTTTAGTAGATTATAAACTTAAAAATATTGATGATGAAGCATATGCTGAACAATTACATATATATGAATCGTATTTGAAAGAAAAATTTAATATGCCAGTAGAGGTGTATCTATATTCGATATTATTAGGTGAATTTAATAGAATTATTTAATGCTAGGTTTTTGCTTAGCATTTTTAATTATCCAAAGTAATTTATTAACATTAATTGGTTTTATTAAATAATAATCGTAATTAACATCGTTATATTCATCTTCTTCATTAGATGATAGTATTATTATTTTAGTTTTTTTTAATAATAGCTTTTGTTCTTTTATTATTTTAATTGTTTCTATTCCATTTAATATTGGCATATTAATATCTATTAAAATAAAATCAAAATCATTATCATCTTTTAATAACCTAATGCATTCTAATCCATTTGATACTATTTTAATTTTGCCTTTATTAATTGTTATTGTATCTCTTGCTATTTCTTGATTAATAGGGTTATCCTCCGCTAAAAGGAAAGAAATGTTTGAAAAATCAAATTCTTTTTTACTATTTTTTATCTTATTTTCAATAGATGAAGCAAAAAATGGTTTATTAATATTGCCATCTAATATATCTTCATAATCATTACTTAAAATAAAAATATATGAATTATTCTTTTTTATGTTTTTTAATACATTAATTAAAGTATCGTTAATATATGTTTCATCAATAATAGCAATATAGTCATTATAGTTTTTTAATTCTTCAATAAATGAAAAAGAGTCAAGAAAATGTTTTATTTTAATGTTTTGATAATAGTTTTCAATAGTTATTCTTGTTTCAAAATCTGATAATAATAAAATGTTAGAAAAATCGATTGTACTTGTTTTATGAGCCTTGTTTAATATTAATTCGATAATAAATTTTGTTCCTTTATCTAATGTAGATTCTACTTTAATAATTCCATTTAATAAGTTAATTATTGATTTAGTTATATATAAACCTAAACCAATTCCATCATTTGTTATGACATTTATTTTGTCTCCTCTTTTATATGGATCAAATATTTGATTTAATGATTTTTCATCTATTCCTATGCCGTTATCTTGAATAATAAATGTTAACTTACTTTGATTGTTATTTATGTTGATAATATAAGTTGAAAAACTTATAGTTCCGTTTTCTTCTGTATATTTAATTGAATTATTAATTAAATTAAGTAATGCTTTTAATATTAATTTTTTATCACCTAAGAAGTATTCTTCATCTTTATTAAATACTTCTACTAAAAATTTTTGATTCTTTTGTTTTATTCTTAAAGAAAAAACTGAGATTAATTCCTCTATTACTTTAGAAATAGAAAAAATATTATTTTCAACTTTGATATTCTCATCTAAAAATAATGAATAATCTAAGATATCCTCTAGTAAAGAAGTAATTAATGTACATGAATAATTAATACTTTTACAATAATTTATTATTTTATTATCATTAGTCTGTCTTTCAATTAATGAAGAATATCCAACGATACTATTTATTGGTGTTTTAATATCATGTTTGACGCTGCTAATTAGTTCTGTTTTTTTGTTCATTGTTATTTCCTTAAATAATACTGCTAATTAATTATAAAATAATTGATAGTAATTGATACTTTTGTTTCATCGACAAATATTGGCAAAAAATACAAGCTTAATTAAATATTATTAATTTCAAAAATAAACACTTTTTCATGATGTTAGGAAAATATTGTTTAAAAAATATAATTGTATTAATGTCAGGAGGTAAAAAACCTAATGACAAAAAATAGTTATGGGAATACCGTCGTTGAACATATTAAGACTTATATTATTAGGTTATTATGTTAGAAGGATTAATTGCTTTAATAGAATTATATATCATCTATATAATTTTTAAAGAAATAAAAAAAGATAGAACTGATAAATAATCAGCCCTATCAACCTAACACAATTATTTTAAAATATTAAGCCTTAAAAGTCAACGGGATATTCCCGACTATTTAAATATTCGTGTCAATATAGAAAGTAATGAAAAAATGCGAATAATATTATAAATATTATTAGGTCAATTAAATTGATTTTTATTACTTCGTATGATAAATTAAAAAAGTATTTCATTTTTAGAAATTACTTATTTACGAGGAGAAAGTTGTATGAAAAAAGAATTTAAATTAAAAAAATTATCTTTCTTAATCTGTGGATTATTATGCATACCATTTATTACATCTCTTAGTTCATGTGGTTCTAGTGGTGATAATTCATATAATATTAAAGTTACAGCATTTGATGATTATATTTTAAATAATATAAATGTTGAACTTTATAGTAATAATAATCTTGTTGCTTCAGGAATAACTGATTCTAATGGTATAGCGTCTATTAAAGTTGAAAAATATGGTGAATATAATATTTCTTTAAGTGGCCTTGCAGATGGATTTGATTTAGATGGAAGTTATATTACATCTTCTAAAGGAAATGATATTAATGTGAATTGTATATCATCATTAATTGATGATGATATACCTTCTAATACTACATATGAATTAGGCTCAAATTTATATGATTTTTCTTTTACTACTTCAACTGGAAGCAAAATAAAAGCATCAGAAGTATTAAAAACTAAAAAAGCTATTTTTATTAATATGTGGTTTATTAATTGTCAATATTGTGATGCTGAATTCCCACTTATTCAATCTTTCTATGAAGAAAATAAAGATGATATAGAATTTGTTGCAATTAATCCTTTTGATACTTTAGCAAATATTAACGATTATAAGACAAAAAAAGGATATACATTTGAAATGACTATCGATTCTGTCGGTTTTGTTAAAAAATTTAATGTATCTGGATATCCAACAAGCATCATAATTGATAAATATGGTATTTGTTCTGCATTTCAAACCGCGACCTTTAGATCAAGTATTGATTTAAATTATTTTTTTGATGATATTTTAAAAGATGATTATAAACCAAGTTATTTAGCATCTTATAGTAAAATGAAAGAAGCTACAGAAGTAATGCCTGATTCATCATCTATTGAAGAAGCAATCAATAGCGGTAGTTATAGTTTCTCATACTATGGAAGTGATGATAAATATGTATGGCCATTTGTTGTTTCAAGTGATGGAGATTCAATTAAACCATCAAACAATAATATCGATTCATCATATAGTATGATTATGTCAGATTTTAGTATGAAGAGTAATCAAGCACTTTTATTTGATTATAACTCTTTAACAGAAAAAGATAATGATTGCTTATATGTTTATGTTGATGGAGTTAAAATGTGTGAAATATCTGGTGATAGCAATGGATGGAAAACAATTTGTCCATATGTTAGTTTAAAATCAGGTAAACATCAATTGATATTAATTTATAACAAAAACGAATCAATTTCTTATCAAGATGATTCGGTATATATTAAAAATATTCGTATAGAAGATGCATCTTCTCTTAGTGAACCTGTTAATATAATTAGATCTTGTTTCAAAGGAGCTTCTTCTCTTTCTGGAGCATATATGTTTGTTGATCCTATTTATAATGAAGTTGATGGTTTGTATCATGCTGATTCTTTAGATGGATCAATAATTTATGTTGATTTATTAGAGGCTACTATTTGGGCTGATTATTCATTATATGATTTAGCTACAAGAGGATTGTTAAATGATGTTAATGGCAAAGATTATAATGATTTAATAATAAGATATGCAGAAGCTTCTAAAAGTAGTGAATATAAATTATCAAAAGTAAATCAAGAATTATATGAAGCAATAGATACTATTGCACAATATAATCCACTTGTTTCTTTAGGAGATAATGAATGGTTATTAATGTGTTCATATTTCCAAAGTTATGGAACAAATAATTAATAGAAAGGATGAGAAAATGAAAAAAGTATATAAATATTTATTTTTAATAAGTTTATTTGCATTTGTATCATGTAATAATAATACTACAAGTGATGTTAATACTTCTAGTGAAGATATTATATCTAATGATATAAGTTCAAGTATTGATGATGTATTAGGTAATAATGAATATAGAGTACAAGTAGTATATCCTAATGGGGATATTTGTAATTCTGAAGGAATGTATGCTCAATGGTGTTCTGATTCAATGTGCTATTTACCTATTAAATTTGATGAAAACGGTTATGCGAAAACGAAAATTGAAAGTGATGATGTAAACGCTGAATATTCTGTTCATTTAGGAAATATTCCTGAAGGATATACTTATAACGCAAACAAATATAAAACAAGTAATGAAAATAATGATATTATTATTTCATTAGCGGAATTAAGTTCATTCATTAATGGAGATGGTACAAATGATTATGATGTTAATGATACTACAAAAGGACCATATATTGTTTCAAATAATGTTTATAATTTTAATATTACTAGTGAAGATGAAGAAGTATATTTTGGTTTTAAAGCACCTTCTGCTGGAAAATATATAATTGAAGCATGGGCATATGATTCAAGTGGTGTTACTACTGAATTAAATTATTATGGTAATGATTTATTAAATATACCAAGTGAACCTATTAGTGTCATTACTACTGGTGGATTAAATGGAAACTTTGCTCATGAATTAAATGTTGATTCTAATGATGAAACATATATATTTTCTATTAAAGCAATAGGAGAAAGAATATATCCAATTGCAATTCCTGTTTCAATTAGTGAAGTAAAGTAATAATAAATAAACTATTGTATTAAGACAGTTTAAAGAAAATAAAAAAACCATACCTTAGCAAAGTGCTTGTTAGTATGGTTTTTTCTTTTATAATAATTTTTCTACTTCATTTTGAAGTATTTCATAATTTACTGATGATAAATATTTATTTGTTATTATTCCTTGCTTATTAATTATCACAGTCATTGGTAATGTTCCTTTTCCACCTAATGAAGTATAATAATCAATTTCATTTTCATTTTTTTCATCTTGAGCAAAATCTATCGTGTATTCATCCCAATATTTTTTATAAATAAATCTAGAAACATCTTCTGTAATTCCTGAATGATGAATTGCTACTACATAAACATCATTAAAATAATTATTTTTAATTTCGTTAAAATATGGTATTTCAGTAACACATGGTCCGCAGTAAGTGGCCCAGAAATTAATAATTATAATTTTATCTTTATTTGCTTCTAATGAGAAATAATCATTTTTACCATAAAGTTTTAAATTTCTATCTTCACATTTTTCACCAATTTCATTGCTTGAATCAGATACTTGTGGTGATGATACAAAGAAATTAGCATAAACTAATACAACTATTAATAATAAAGAGCTTGCAAAAATAATAATTTTATTAAAAGTCTTATTTTTTTTATTTAAATTATTATATTCCATTTTGTATCACCTCAATTTTATTTTTTTGAATCAGATATTTGATTTATATTGCTTTCATCGATTTGGTTTTTATGTAAAATAATATTTTTTCCCTTCCAGCTAATAGCGTTAGTTTTACATACAGAAATGCATAAGCCACAGTTAATACATTCGTGGTCACCAACTTTTTTAACATCCATTTTACATACAGATGTGCAAAGCCCGCAGCTAGTACACTTGTCATTATTAACAGTTATTCCTAAAAACGAAAAACTATTAAAGAAACCATAAATTGCTCCAAGTGGACATAAGAATCTACAGAAGAATCTAAACATAAATATACACATTACTGTAATAATTATTAATAAAGCAAATTTCCAAGTAAATAGACTTCCAAGCATTTGGAAAAATGTTTCGTTGTTAGGATTTGAAAGAAGTCCAAATGCACCTTCAACAATTCCAGCAGGACAAACATA
The DNA here is from genome assembly GCA_964456095.1 of uncultured Erysipelotrichaceae bacterium. Taxonomy (GTDB): domain Bacteria; phylum Bacillota_I; class Bacilli_A; order RFN20; family CAG-449; genus CANRPC01. The sequence goes on along the minus strand of CAYVZF010000011.1, from coordinate 12,885 downwards.
TTTACAAAATCCTGGAATTACTATTGATTGAAATCCATATAAAACAGGAACAATAATTACAAGTGTAACAAGTAAAATGTATTTGAAATAGGATAATACTCTTGTTATATTACTTTTATTAATCTTTGGTGTTTTTATTTTATATAATAGTTCTTGTAATAATCCCATCGGGCATAAGAATCCACATATAGTTCTTCCAAATATTAATCCATATAACATTATTATTCCAATAACATAATATGGGAAACTGTGATTAGCATCGGATAATCCATTTTGTAGTGAGCCTAATGGGCACGCTCCAATTGCACCTGGACATGAATAACAATTTAATCCTGGAACACATAATGCTTTTGTGTCTCCTTGAAAAATTCTTCCTGAAATATATCCCTTTATATTTGCATTATAAAGTAATGCTGAGTAAAGTTGTATTAATCTTCTTTTGCTTGGCTTTATTTTTTTTAACCAATTAATAAATTTTCTTTCTTTTTTCATACTATCCAAGTCCTATACATTCTGAACAAATTGTAATTGCTTTTTTTAATACTGTAGCTAAATTGCCATCTAAAATACCAACAATGATAAATAATATTGATATTGTAAATACAAATATTCTTTTAAAAATAATATTATCATTTGTATTTTTCTTATTTTCTATTTTAGTTAATGCATTAAGTTTTTTTAATTTTCTAATGCATACAATTTGTTTTTTTGCTAATTTTTCTTCTACTAATACGTAATAAATTAAAGATATAAATGAAAAAACAATAAAAGGAATAAATGAAATTCCCATTGAAACTATTTCTTGGTTTGGATTTGAATTATTAACATTTAATTTAGTAAACAAATAGATAAAATCATATATAGAAGAGGCTAAACAAATTATTGAAACAACTATAATAAAGATTAATTTAGTTTTATTAAGCTTTTTTAACTCTAAGTACACCGATTTAGCTTCGTTTGATTTATCATCATTATCGATATTATCTAAACAAAATGTCATATTTTTACTTATTTTTTTGTATAATTCATAATTAGAAAATTTGAATTTTGTTTTAGAATTATTTTTATAGATGTTTGATAAAATATGCCCCTCAATAATTAAAATAATTAATACAATCATTGGAATTATCATTTGTTTTAAGTGAGAGATAACTATTTCTTTTGTATATATAGGTTGTAAATTATTTACACCGGTGTAATAAATATTTAAAATATGATAAATAAATGCTGCACCTACTAGTATTATTGTAATACAAATTAATATTGAATAAATTTGTTGTATTCTATTTGTTTCACATTTATTCTTCATAGTAAATCTCCTTAAGTAGTATTATACTTAAAATCTAATTAATTATTCAACTTAAAACTTAATCTATGATAAAATAAATAATATGTATTTTTTACATAAAATATATTAAGTATTCTAGTTGAGGTGATTTGAATGAATATTATTAACAATAAAATATTTCCAAATGAAAGAGATTTATATGGAATAAATAATACACATTTAATAAATTGTTCTTTTAAAGGTATTGAAGATGGTGAATCTGCATTAAAAGAAACAAATAATCTAATTATAGATAATTGCTATTTTGATTTAAGATATCCTTTATGGCACTCAAGAAGTGTTAGAATTAATAATTCAGAAATGACATCTTTATGTCGTGCTGCAATATGGTATTCAAATAATATGCATATTAATAACTCAATACTTAATGGAATAAAGGTTATAAGAGAATGTAATAATGTTATTATAGATAATTCAAATATAGATTCACCTGAAGTAGCATGGAAATCAAATGATATTGAAATTAATAATACCTCTATTAAAAGTGAGTATGCATTTTTTGATAGTGAAAATATTAAATTAAAAAATGTTGTTTTTAAAGGAAAGTATTCATTTCAATATGTAAATAATTTAGAAATTGAAAATAGTAATTTGGATACTAAAGATGCATTTTGGCATGCTGAAAATGTTGTTGTAAAAAACTCTATTATTAAAGGAGAATACTTAGGCTGGTATTCAAATAATTTAACTTTTATTAATTGTAAAATAATAGGAACTCAACCACTTTGTTATTGTAATAACTTAGTATTAATTGATTGTGAAATGATCGATACTGATTTATCATTTGAATATTCAAAAGTTCAAGCAAAAATAAAAGGAAGAGTATTATCAATAAAAAATCCTAAAGAAGGCAGCATTGAAGTGGATTCTTTAGGAGAATTAATAATTACAAGTGATAGTAAATATGAATCAAAATGTAATGTTAAAGTATTAAATAAATAATAGTTTTATGACTTATTTATTATCTGATTTGTAACCAAATCATAATACGGAACAGTTATGCTTTTATCTAACTCATTTGCTTCTTTTACTATATCTACAAGTTTATTAAAACTTTCTTCTGTAAAATTCATTGATGATGGCCATGTATTAATTTTTTTATAGTTAATTATTACTTTTGTTAGTTCTTCATCATCTGAAGAAGGGAAATCTTTTCTTAAATAAGGTATTATTTCACGTACTTCATTTTCGTTTACAAATTTTAATCCTTTTAATATTCCTTTAGTAAATTTAATTAACTTATCTTCATTATTTTCTAAAAATGATTTTAATGATGAAAAACAAGTATAAGGTATTTCTTCATTAAGAAGTTCGCCAAGTGATGCGATAATATGACCTTTATTTTGCTTTTCTATTTGTGTTCCTACTGGTTCAAATGCAGTACAATAATCGGATTCACCTGAAACAAAAACACCTGTAGTTGCATCAAACGATACATCTGTTCGTATATTAACATCTGCATTTTCATCTTCACCATTTTGAGTTATTGATAATCCATTTTTCTTCAAAATATATTCAAGTGTCATTTCAGGCATACCACCTTTACGACCTCCAATGATTGTTTTTCCTTTTAATAAATCATAAGAAAAAGAATCAACTTTATCTCTTCCTAAAAGGAATGAACCATCTTTTTGTGTTAATTGAGCAAAATTGACTGCATAATCTTTTTGACCGTTTTGATGTACATAAATTGTTGCTTCAGGTCCCATTAATCCTATTTGAGAATCTTTTGATATTAAAGATGCCATTACTTTATCCGCGCCTGGAGTAGTTATAATATTAACATCGATTCCTTCTTCTAAAAAATAACCTTTATTATTAGCTATGTATAATGGAGCATAGAATAGAGAATGTGTTACTTCTGATATTGTTATTGTATTAGAGGAATTACAGCTTGTTAAAGGTAATAAACAAGATAATAAAGGCATTAATGTAAGTGATTTAATTATTTTAAATTTCATCTTAGCCTCCTTTTAAAGCTACAAAATATTTATATGACTAATATTTTATTTGTTACCTAAACATTCAAATTAAAACTTACTTGTTTTTAAGATAAATTATGTTTTTAATGATATCTTTAATATATCTAAAAAAATATTTATGTATATTATATTAGCAACTCTACTTATTCAAAAAATATGCTATTGAAAAAATAATTCTTTTAGAACTAAAGAATATACTGTTAATGCATAAAAAAGAGCATTATCAAAGATAGAAGCAACAAGATTACAAAATAGATCACATATAACGATTTTTACTCGATTGGAATTACGATTTTTACTCGATTGTTGTTGCGATTTTTATTTATTTATTTTTTATAAAATATAAATGTTAATAGGAAAATTGTTATATGAAAAATAAAAATATATTCCTAGATTATTCGATCAACTTTTAGATTTTACATTAAAAACCAAGGGGGCAGTATTAGTCGAAGGACCAAAGTGGTGTGGGAAATCTACAACATGTAAAAGATTTGCTAAAGAAATTGTTGATTTGATGCCGTTAAAGACAAGACATGATTATATTTTAGAAGCTGAAATTGCTCCTGATATTTTTTTGTCTTCAAGAGAAAAGCCTTTATTGATTGATGAATGGCAACATATTTCTTTTATTTGGGATCAAATAAAAGTTGAAGTTGATGAAATAGGAGAGTTTGGTCAATTTATATTAACTGGTAGCGTAACTGATAAAGATATTAATGGAAATGATAATGAAGAAAGACATACAGGAAATGGTAGAATATTAAGGAAAAAATGAGAACTATGTCTTTGTATGAAAGTGGAGAAAGTAATGGATCTGTTTCTATAAGTGATTTGAAAAATGGAGTTTTTAGTGTTTCTAAATCAAGTATAAACTTAGAGGATTACGCGTTTTGTTTATGTAGAGGAGGTTGGCCATTATCGATAAATCAAAAAAAAGAAGTTGCATTGTAACAAGCTAAAGATTATTACAATGTTTTAGTTAGCGATGATATTTTTTCACTCAAAAGTATTAAATTAGTAAAAGATGAAAATAAAGCAAGAAGATTAATGCGTTCTTATTCAAGAAACATCTCAATCGCGGCTTCTATTCAAACGATAATTGATGATTGCACAACTGATAACGAATCTTTTGATAAGGAAACTGTATATAAATATTTGCAAGCATTAGAATATTTACATGTTATTGAAGAACTTCCTGCTTGGAATCCAAATATAAGAAGTAAAACATCAATTAGAACAAAAGTGACTAGATATTTTATAGATCCTTCTATTGCAACTGCATGTTTAGGCTTAACCCATGATTCACTATTTAAAAATATAGACACATTTAGTCTCTTATTTGAATCTTTAGTTATTAGAGATTTAAGAGTTTATTGTGACTCTATTAACGCAAGATTATATAAATATCGCGATTCAAAAAATAGAGAAGCAGATGCTGTTATTCAATTTGAAGATGGAGATTAGGCTTTAATTGAAGTTAAAATGGGAGAACAAAAAGATATAGATGCCGCGAGTGATAAACTACTTGATATAGCAAAAGATATTGATGAAGAAAAAACAGGAAGACAAAGTTTTTTAATGGTAGTTACAAAAGACAATTTAACTTATCGACGTAAAGATGGTGTATATGTTATTCCACTTGGATGTTTAAAAAACTAAAGTTTGTTATTAGTATTCATAAATAAATATAGAAGTAATTAACCTAGAGAGAGAATCTTTGGATTTTTAACTAACAATTCTTGTTGCTTCTAGAGTAGTTATAATATTAACATCGATTCCTTCTTCTAAATAATAACCTTTATTATTAGCTGTATATAATGGAGCATAGAATAGAGAATGTGTTACTTCTGATATTGTTATTGTATTAGAGAAATTATAGCTTGTTAAATGTAATAAACAAGATAATAAAGGCATTAATGTAAGTGATTTAGTTATTATAAATTTCATCTTAGCCTCCTTTTAAAGCTACAAAATATTTATATTTGTTAAATTTTGTATAAGAAAAATTATCTTATAAAAATATTTGATAAATGATAAGATAAATGATAAAAAATGAAGGGATAAATTATTTTATGTATACTGAAAATGAATTTGTTGAATTAAAAAAAGGACTTGTTCAACTTAAGGAAGGAATAATTTCATTAAGTTCTATGCTTAATAAACATAATAAAGGTGAGTTATATTTTGGTATAAATGATGAGGGTAAAATTGTTGGCCTTAATTTTGGAAAGAAAACTCTTGCTGATATTTCTCATGAAATAAGAACAAATTTAAAACCACTTCCATCTATTGTAGAAATTAATAATTATATTGAAGATGATAAAATGATAGTGAAAGTATATGTGGAAGGTAAAGATGTACCATATTCTGCGTATGGTAGATATTATACAAGAATTAATGATTTCGATGTTGTTATGTCTTCCATTCAATTGCAAAAGTTTTTCGAAGACAAAACAGATAATTATATATTATGGGAAGAAAATGAAACTGAATATACAGTTGATGATATTAATGAAGATTTACTTATTGAATGTATTAGAAATGCAAATGAAAGGGGAAGATTGGATTATATTTATAGGAACGCATATGAGGCGTTAAATAAATTTGGATTACTAACTAAAAATGGTAAATTAAATAATGCCGGATACTATTTATTTGGTAATAATAGACCTTTAACTATAAAAGAAGCAAATTATCCTACCGATTCTCGAATTGAATTTTGGGAAATCAAAGAATTTAAAGGAAATATATTTGAATGTATAAAAGAAGAAATTAATTATATTCAAAATCATATTTCTTTTAAATCAATTATTGAAGGTTATCAAAGAATTGAAATTCCTGAGATTCCTTTAAGAGCAATTAGAGAAATTGTTATTAATTCTTTTGCGCATGCTAAATATTCAATTAAAGGTGATTTTAATCAAACTGCCATCTACAGATCTTCAATTAGTATTTATAATCCAGGTTCAATTTATAAAAATTTAGATCCTAAAAAATTTGCTTCATCAGAAGTCGGAAGTAAAATAAGAAATATATTAATTGCATCAGTTTTATATAAATGTGGATATATTGATTCTTTTGGTACTGGTTTTGATAGAACTTTTTCATTATGTGCACAAAATGGTATTGAATATGAGTATAGAAATGATGATTTTGGGTTTACATTTATTTTTAAGCGTAATAAGGATTTTTTAAATGATAAGATAAATGATAAGATAAATGATAAGATAAAATCGCTTGATAAAGAAATAATCAATTGTATTATTGGTAATAAATATTTTACTATCCCTGATATTTCTAAGAAATTAAACAAATCAGAACCTACTATTTATAGGCATATTACTCAACTTGTTAATAAAAATATTATTAAAAGAATTGGATCAAGAAAGAATGGATATTGGGAAGTTAATTAAATATTAATGTTATTTTAGTATTCTCTTATTAATGAATGAATAATATTTTGATTAAAAGTATTTGTTGAACTTATTAAAGCATTGATTTTTGGAAGAATGTTATTTGTTAAAATGGTAAAAACGCTTAAATATAGGTATTTATTATTGTTATCTTACTGTTATAAAATTAAGGAAAATGTGGTATTTCTTATAACTTTTAATGAATATAATTTTAAAGTTAAAGTATAAAAAATTTACTTTTTAAAATAAAAATTAATATTTACGTGTTATGTGAAATAGAAAGAGGAAATTTTATGAAAAAAAATAAATTATTAATATTAACCGCGGCATTACTCTTAGTAGGATGTGGTAACATTCAAAACAATGAAAATTCTTTATCATCTATTAAAGAAGAAGAACAAAAAGTTGAAGTGAAAAAACTATATGAAGATTCACTTGATACTGCTGAAGAATTAGATAGTTTTTCTTCTAGTGAAGAAGAAAATGTAAATGATTCTATAGATGATAATACTGAAATTAGTGAAGACATATCTTCTGAAGTTGATTCTAATGAAGAAATAAGTGAAGAAGAATCATCTGAAACTGATACTTCTGTTGAAGATGAAAAAGAAGAGATTACATCATATCATGTTGATTATGTTGTTGATTATTCATTAGGTATTTCATTAATGGATTCTCCATTTTATTCATTCTCTGAAAAACAAATATATTCATTAACATATGTTAAATTAGCAGAAGATAATATTTATTTAGATTTATCAACTAAATATGTTTACGAAGAAACATATTCATATATAGGATATGATTATACATCAAAATTGTCTCATGAAATTGGTTTAAAATATCAAGATAATTATCTATATGTAACTCAAAAACTTGGTGATCAAGATGGATATAAAACTAAACATAATATTGATATTAATAGATTAAGAGATGAATATGATGATTATTTAATTTATACATCTATTAATGCAATGTTTGATCCTTCATCAAGAGATAGTAACAGTGCTTTGGTTGATGAATTGTTAACTAATGATACTGTTAAAATCGTTGATAGTTCTGAAACAAGCGTAACAATTGAATTTGATTATGAAGATGGTATTGCAACAATGATATTTGATACAACACTTAATGCATTTACATCTGTTACATTTGATAAATCAAAAGAAGCTGAATCTGTTGATTTTGATAAAGTTTTAGATGAAGAAATTGATAGTCCTTCATATGATTTTATCGATGATGAAGATGATGATAATGAAATTTTTGAAGATTTTGAAGATGAATTAGATGATTATTATGATGATTTTGGTGAAATTGATGATGTCATCGAAGATTATTTTGAAGATGAAGATGATAAACATCATCATAATCATGGTAAAGATGAATACGATATAAGTGAAAACAATCCTTTTACAATCAATGACTATACATATATAGTAAAAATGGATTTTTCTTATAATGATCAAGAAGCTGATTTATTAACAGAAGAGGAGAAGGCTGAATATATTGATTTCTCATTCGACTATAAACATGAAAATAATTTCCACGGAAATGAAAATCATGGTTATCATGGTGGAAAAGATGAACATCATCATGATAACTACAAACCTAATCATAAAGATGTAGAAGATTATGAAGATGATGATTTTGATAGAAATCATTATTTTGATGATAAAGATAGTGATAAAAGTAAAGAAGAAAATCTTAATACTAAAAACTTTAATAAATTTTAAATTGTATTAAATAAGTTTTTTCTATAAAATTATTTTATGGAAATAAATAAAACTGTAATTGAAAAATTAAAAAATCATGACGAAAGAACCTTCGAACGCATATATTATGCGTTTGAAGGTCTTGTATATTATATTTGTTTTTCTATAACTTTAAATAAAGAAGCCGCGGAAGATTTAACTCAAGAAACATTTATTAAATTATTAACATCAATTTCTTCATATAAAGAAGATGGACATTTTAAACAATACTTAATGCAGATAGCAAGAAATCTTTCTAAAAACTATGTAATTCGTGTTTCAAATAAAACTGATGTATTAGATAGTGAAATAAGTTACATAGATGAAGAACAAGAAAAAAATAAAATAATACTTGAACTTCAATCAATTCTAGTTGGAGAAGAATCAGATGTTATAATTTTAAAAATTGTTTATGATTTAAAATTTAAAGATATCGCGGAATATTTAAATAAAACTATTGGTGAAACTGAAGCAATTTATTATAAAGCTTTAAATAAGATTAAGAAAGTATATGGAGTGAAAAAATGAGCAAAATCGAAAGAAAGGTAAAAAAATACTATAAAGATATTTTGAAACATAATACATCTTTAGATTTCATTAAAAGTGAATCTTGTTTTTTTGATGAAAAGAAAGATAAAAAAAGTTTTAATTTTATTCCTGTTTTTGGTGTTTCTTTTGCTTGTTTAGCAACAGTTATTACTATTTTTTCATTTAAAATATTTTCAAATAATGAAAGTTATAGTTTAAATTTACAAAATATTAATAATGCGATTGTTGAAATTAATGCTCCGTCTAAAATTATTTTAACATTTGATGATAATTCTAAGGTTTCGTCATTTAAAGCAAATGATGAAGATGGTTCTTTAATTATATTTGATGAAGATTTAACTAATAAGTCATTTTCTGAGGTTATGAATATTATTGTTTCTAGACAAAATGAAATGGGATACCTTCTTAAAAATAGTTCAAAGTGGAATGAATTTGAATTAAATATTTATAGTAATAACTTCTATAATGTAAGCAATATTAAATCCGAATTTGATGAGTACTTTAATAAAAATGATATTATATTCGATAATGATATTAATATTAATTATAGAAAAGATATATCTAGTTTAGGAGTGGGAAGTGATTATGATGAAGTATATAATTACTATAATTGTTTTAATATTCCTAACTATACTCCTTCAATAGATAAGCTAGATAAATTAAATTATTTGCTTAATAATTATTCTTCTTTTTTATCAAGTATAAAAACATTAAATGAATTTACAAATGATACTAATATAACTTCTTGCTATAATGAATTACAAAAAAATGGTAATAGTTATATCGATAAATATTATAATTTATTTATTGATGAAAATTCGGTATATCAAAAAAGAATCGATAAATTATTAAACGAAAAGAAAGAATTAATAAAAAGTAAATCACTTGATAATAATGATTTAGAAGATAAAATCCAATCTATTAATAATAATATAAATTCGTTAAATACATTTGAAGAATGGTATTTTGATTTATTAGAAGAAAAACTTAATAAATATCAAGAAGATATTATAAACGCGAAGAGTTATATAAATAAGTATAAAAGTATTACAAATGACAATGATTATAAAGAAAAAAACAATGATAATTATTATGAATTATTAAACGCAAATCAAAACAAATATAAATCTGGTAAAGAAGCGATATATTCTTCTTTAAGTGCTGTTAAAAGTGAGTTAATTTCATTTTTTAAATAAATGTAAATCCCCAACTATTTATGTATAATTTAATTATTACATTAAATGGTTGTTTTTTTTGCAAAAATATACAATATAGACATTTGTTAAAAAGTATAATAAAATAGGATTGTAACAAATGGAGGTATTTAGATGAATGAATTTTTAGTTGGAAATTTATTATATGGTCAATCAGGTGGACCATCTAGTGTAATTAACGCTTCAGCATATGGTGTTATTCAGGAAGCACGTAAAAGAGGAGCGATGATTTCTAGAATATTTGCTATGCATCATGGTATTCAAGGCTTGCTTAATGAAGATTTTATTGACATTGCAGAATTACCTGATTCTCAAATTGATTTATTAGTTCATACTCCAGGTGCAGCATTTGGTTCAGTAAGATTTAAATTGAAACATTTTTTAGAAGATGAATCTAATTATAAAAGAATTATTGAAGTATTTAAAAAATATAATATCAGATATTTTTTCTATAATGGTGGGAATGATTCAATGGATACATGTAATAAGATTAATGAGTATTGTAAACTTGTTAATTACGAATGTAGAATAATAGGAATTCCAAAGACTATTGATAATGATTTACCTCTTACAGACCATACTCCAGGATATGGAAGTGCTGCAAAGTTTATTTCAAATGCTCTAATGGAAATGTCATACGATAATGAAGCATATCCACGTGGAAGAGTTAATATTGTTGAAATTATGGGAAGACATGCTGGATGGTTAACTGCCGCGGGCGCAATTGCGACTCATCATGGATTAGGCCCTGACTTAATTTATGTTCCAGAAGTTCCGTTTGATCTTGAAAAGTTTAAAAAAGATGTTAAAAGAATATACGAAGAAAAAAATAGATGTTTAGTCGCTGTTAGCGAGGGCTTAGTTGATAAAGATAATAACTTTGTTGGTGCTTTAGCAACATCAACAGATGCCTTTGGTCATAAACAACTAGGGGGAGTTGCTTCTTCTTTACTTCAAATTGTTGAACATGATCTAAATATCCCATGTAGAGCTATTGAAATGTCATTGCTTCAAAGATGTGCTTCTCATATACAAAGTAAAACAGATGTTTTAGAGGCAATTGATGTTGGATCTACCGCTGTTAAACTTGCATGTCATGGTAAATCGGGTATTATGGTTACTATTATAAGAGAATCTTCTGATCCTTATATTGCTACATATGGATATGCTGAATTAAAAGATGTTGCAAATGTTGAATTCAAAATGCCTCGTTCAATGATTAATGAAGAAGGGAATGGTATTACAAAAGAATTTATTGAATATGCTGCACCATTGATAGAAGGAGGAGTTGAACCAATTTATAGAAATGGTGTTCAACAACTTGCAAGAATACAAAAATATATTAAAAAGAATTAAAAAAGGAAGCGATTAACTTCCTTTTTTAAAAGATTAAATTTACTAATTCTGGATGATCGATGTATGGATTTCTATTGTTTTGTATTGAATATATATAGTTATTTCTTTTCATTTCAAACTCATCAACAGGATCTTCTTCGTGCCATTTTTTAAGTGTTGATAATTTTCCAAGTGTTGGAGCACTTCCTGAAGTATAATTATCAACTAATTGTAAATTAGGCCCACCATCATTTTGTCCATTATATCTAGTAACCATATAGAATAAGATTCTAGCAACATCGCCTTTTACCGCATCACGTGGCTCAAATGCGTTTGAATTTGTATAGCAAATATCAGTTTCATCTATATAATCAACTGTTACTGTTTGTTTATATGACTTATATGATTTGATCGCATTTTCTTCACTTGTACAATCGTCGAAGTCTTTATTGCTTCTTTTTGCATTTACTCCATTATCTGTAGGCATAAGATGGTGAATATCTTTTCCGGCATCTTGTGATTTAAAATTACCATGACTTTTTGCATAAATATGTTCTTTATTCCATGCATCTGGCTTATCTGAGGATGTTGGATAATAGTTTTTTGGTATACTTCTTCCTGTATAAAAATCAATTAGATTGTTAGAATTATTAGGATCTTCATTTGCATTTGCAATATATCTATCACAAGTATCATATGAATATTTACTCATATCACATTGCTTTATTAAATTATATAGTTCATTTTTTAATGCTTCACCAGTTTTGTTAAAATCAATACTTGAATAATAATCATCTATTTTTTCATTTGAAGTATTTTTAATAGAATTAGTATTACTACTTACTATTTCACTTGAAATGAAATTAGTATTTGATGAAATGAATTGAGATGTTTCATCTTTACTAGTTTCACTATTATTAGGAATTATTATTCCTATACTTATATGCGAATTAGTTTCGCTTGTTATGCTATCATCATAAGAATTAACATTACTTGTTATGATACTAGTAATATCTTGGCTACAGCTAACAAGTAGCATTAGTGTAATAAATAATATATTTTTTTTCTTCATAAAACACCTCTTTCTTTATTATACATAAATGATAGTAAAATGCATAATTTTTAATTAGAAATTTTTTTATTTAATAATCTAAATTAAAATATATGTAAAAAAAATTTTTTATGCTAATATTACAAAGAAAGGTAGATCTGTTTAAAAATGAATTATAATGAATTATTGCTCAACTTTCGCAGTTTTAAAGAAAAAAATAAAAATAATGTTTCCAATAAAAT
>CAYVZF010000010.1:24080-32132 GCA_964456095.1 uncultured Erysipelotrichaceae bacterium | reverse complement strand
TATCTACCTCGATATTGTAGCGTACTTAACATTTTTTAATGCTGTATTTTGCTTACCTATTGTTATATTTTTAAACTCGCTTTCATTACCTAAATACCAAATAGAATTAATACTAATATCAAAGAAAGCCGCATCTTTAATTTCCAATAATGATTTAGGTAATATTAATTCATTAATAGATGGATTTTCTTCTACATTAGATCCTTGAAACATAAAATTACTAGGTATTTTTATTACACCATCTAAGAATGCAACTTGTAAGTTTGACTTTTTTCCGGAATTAGTAAAAATATTATTACCCAAAGAAAAATCATCTAAATTTGAAGAAATATATAATCGTTTAAGATTAAAAGTGTTATAAAATGCATAATTATTAATTACATTAAGCATTTCATTTAATCTTATATCTTCAAGCGAAGTGTTTTCATAAAATGCTTTTAATCCAATAGAAATTAGTTTAGTTGGCGCGATGAATTGTTTTAAAGATGTACAATAAGAAAATGACTCTTCACCTATAGAAGTAATTTCATTATTAAATACAACATTCGTTAAACTTGAACATTTTTTAAAAACAAAATCATTTATTATATTAATATTAGAATTTCTTAAATCAACTTCTAAAAGATTATAACAATAACTAAATGCACCTTTATCAATTGAAATAACATTTGTTAAATTGACATGCTTGATGTTTGAAAATGAAAATGCATATTCTCCTATAGTATCGACATTTGATAAATCTATTTCATTAATACCACATTCATAAAATGCATACTTACCAATTGATTTAACAGTTTTTGGAAGTGAAATATTTTGTACTTTACTTAATTTATAAAAAGCATATTCTCCTATTGATAAAAGATGACATTCACTTGAAAAATAAATGTTATTTACATTACATACTTTATTAGGATCTGTTGCAAGTGGAAAAAATAATCTATTAGGTATTCTTTTAACATTTTTACCAAAGTAGATATCTATACTTTGATTATTCTCACTATCATAAAACACCCAATTTCTAGCACTAAAGTCTTCAACTTCAATCGCATCATAATAAATAGTTTTTAATGCTGTACCATTAAATGCACCAGCACCTATTCTTTTAATGCTTGAAGGTATAACAACACTATTTAACCAACTTTTATATGCAAATCCTTCACTTGCTATTTCCTCTACTGGTAAAGAATTATAAGTAGAAGGAATAACTAAATTAGATACATTCAACTTATATTCTTTATCAGAAACGATATAATATGTACCATCATCGCTTAATGTAAAAGTAAGTAAATCACTACTAGTAGGAGTTAAAATACCAGAATACTCTTTATATGAAGTATTAAATACATATTCTTCAATATCATTTTGTTTTAAATTATCTTCAAAAGAATATATTGAAATATCTCCTACTTCTTGTGAAGAATTATTTATTGACTCATTTGATGTTATATCATTATTACCACAAGAAGAAAGCAAAATTGGTAATAATATAAATAATATTTTTTCTTTTTTCATAATAAACCTCAAAAGGGCTGTTAAAAAACTTTTATGTTTCCTAACAGCGCCTTATCTATTCTTTAAATGATTGTATATACTTGATATAATTTACCACTTAATGTATAAATCTTATTACAAACCTCATCATCTTGTTGAGAAACTACAATTGCCCAATAAGCTTTATCAACTGCTTCAGTTTGATTATATAAGCCTAAATCATCTGAATTATAAACTACATTGTATGGTACACCATAAGGAACACTATATGACGGTGCATGATGCTCTCCATCATATTCAAATCCAGTTTCTTCACCAAAAGTTACGTTAACAACAAATTTATCAAGATTTACACCAAATTCTCTAATTGTAATTCCAGAACTAGATTCACCATCTAAAATAGGAGTTGTCTTAATGTATCTAGCTTCAATAGGAGTATCAAGTTCTACTAAAATATTAATTCCTTTATATTCACCATCTATATCAGTATAATTAATTCCATCAAGTGAATAAGAGAATTTAAAGTTAACATTTTCAGCATTATCATAAGGATGATCACTACATCCTGTTAAGAATTTAATTGTATTAACTGTTATATTTTTTTCATAATCGAGCACTATATTACATGAAGAAGTGTAGTGCCAATCAAACCAAACATATGTATCTAAATTATTATCAGCCAAACTATTGATATCATCATTAGATGCACTTACAAATGTAAAACCATTATTTATTACATTAAGTCCTTCTACATAATATGCTTTAATTTCATTAACTTTATTCCAAGAACCAGTACTACTTGTTGTAATCAATCTAATCGCTTTAGTTTCTATAGTGTTAAATGATAATATTTGTGAATATTTATCTATTTCTTCACTTAAATCAATCCATTCATTACTACTATTTAAATATTGAACTTTAAATTTAAAATAATCAGAAGAAGCACCATTATCCGCTAAAACGAAAGATAATTTATTAAGCTTTTTAGGTGCACTATAACTTAACATTATATAGTCACCTTCATTAAAGTTTGTGCCAAACCAACAAGATGTTGATTCATCACCATCAATAATATTTTCTAATTTACTATTAATTTCACCATCTGCAGTGTATATAGTATCAACATTTGATGATACTGTTGTTTTAATCTCAGAAGATAATCTAAACCATACATTTTTACTAATAGCATTGTATTTATCTGAACTATTAACTGTTACAGTTATTCCATAATCTCCTACTTCACTAGGAAATACTATTGAATTATATCCTGTATCACTAGTATAATTAACACTTACATCAGCATCAGTGATTTCATTTCCATTTTCATCAACAATCTTATATGTAGGTGTTTCACCTTTATAGAATGTTGTACCTGCTTCAAAATCAAATGTAATTACAGGTGTTATTTTATTTTCGCTAACCTTTTCTATAATATTAATTACCACCCATTTTGTTGTAGATTTATATGTATCATTTTCTGTAGTTGTAACAACTAAAGCATAAGTACCAACTTCATCTGGAAGTCCATCTTCATAAGAAGAATAATATTTCTCTTCTTTTTCATAATGAGCTTCATAAGTTACACCATCAGGTATAGTGATAATGATGTTTTCAGATGTTTCTTGTTCAAATTTTGTTCCAGGTTCAACACTAAATTGAATTGGACATTCTATTAAATTCTTAACAATTTCATTGTTAATTCTAGTTTCATTAACAACACCATTAATAACTAATGAACCATTATCATTTGTAACTTTTACATAATTGGTTCCATCTGTGAAGATATAATTGTTATCAAAGCCATCATAATAAGTAAGTTCTATTCCATTTATTGTTAATGAATTATCGCTTATTGTTACTTCATTATTATCACTTGTCCAATTATTTATTAATGATGTATCTAGAGATTTTGAAGTAATTGTATCTTTTAAACTTATACTATTACCTAATTCTTGTTCTAATTTAGTACCATAATCCCCATTTATTATGATATTCGCATTTACTTTTGATTCATAATATTTAGGTGTTGAGTATTCAATTGTATAACATGCAAAATACCATAAGTTTGTTGAGTTACTTTCTTCATCAACCAAATTTGTTCCATCATAATATTTTGTTACGCCTTTTTCTACTTCTACACCCTTATATAAATTTGTTACTTCCTTTGTTATTGGACTATCACTATATCCTTCAATTGATATAGTGTAATTAACCGAAGATACATCTCCCCATACTGGTGTATATAATCTTAATATACGATTTGAAGAACTATTAATCGCACTTTGTGTATAAATCTTACCTGTTTTAATAGTATCAGGTACACTTAAAGGTAAGTTCTTAATTACAAAACCACCTTTTGCAAAGTCATTTACTTCAGGTGTTACTTTTATATCTTCATTTCCTGAAGTTTCTTCAATAGAACCTTCTATTTCTGAACTATTATCTTCTAATACCGCATTATTAATTGAACAAGAAGAAAAAACAAGTAACAATCCACATCCAAGCATTAACGAATTAATCTTTTTCATAACTTTCCTCCTATAATGTGATATCCCAATCATCAAGACCTAATATCTCTTGAGTTTTTGATAAGAACATAACATCATTTAATGTTATTTCTTCTATTTGTAAGTTTGGTTTTAAATATTCTTTTTTTATTATTTCTTCTTTTTCCATATAATTCCTTCCTTAAAATACTTAAATTTTATTATCAATCAATTGTGCTGCCTCTAAATCTAAATAAAATGTTACATTATCATGATTATTTAATGCACTCGCTGGGCAAGAAACATCAATACCCTCTAATGCTTTTTTAATCGCATCTTTTTTATTATCACCAGTTGCAATTAATATAATCTCTTTAGATTTCATAATCGTGCTTATTCCCATTGATACAGCACTTGTAGGAACATCTTCTATACACTTAAAGAATCTTGAATTATCTTTAATTGTCTTTTCAGTAAGTTTAGTAATGTGTGTGATTGAAGTAAAATCTGTGTATGGTTCATTAAAACCTATATGTCCATTTGCTCCTATACCAAGTATTTGTAAATCAATACCACCTTTACTTAATATATCTTTATCATATTGTTCAGGATTATTTTCATCTGGAAAATGAGTATTATCTTTATTAATATTGATACCATTAAATAAATTTGTATCCATAAAATAACGATATGATTGAGTAAAATCTTTATTCCCACAATATTCATCAAGATTAAATGTTATAACATTAGAAAAATCTACATTTTTACCATCTTCAATAATTTTTTTATATGTTTCAATAGGTGTTGATCCAGTAGCAAGTCCTAACACACAATTAGGTTTTTGTTTTATTAAATCAAGTATTCTATTAGAAACAAGTTTTGCAATTTCATCTTTATTTTTACAAATAACAACTTTCATAACACTCACCTTATTTTGATTGAGAAGTCCATAATTCCCAATTTGAATTAGCAGTTGAAGCAATATCTTCAAATGTTTGATCTAAAGTTCTTGAACCATTTAATAAATATGAGTATGGTCTTAATGCACCTGTACACCATATATCAATTAAATTACATAAATACTTTCTATTATTTGAAAAACTTGTAAATTTAGAAGTATATGAGTTTCTAACTTCAATCGCAGAATTAACATAACTATTATTACTTGATTCAGTAGAATATTCACAATTATATGCTAAAAATCCATATGCATCTTTTAAGAAAGTATTACATCCTTCATCAGATACGATTAATTTGATAAATGATTTAGCTAATTCTTTATGAGGAGCACTCTTAGGTATTGCTATATATTGATCTTCACCGATTATGTAACTTGTATCTTGATATGATGCACCATCAATAACTGGTGTTTTCATTAATTTTAATTCAAATGAATCAGTCTCTTCATAGCCTTTAACGTAATCATTATATAACCAATCGCCATTAACCATCATCGCAGACATGCCATTAAAAAATTCTTTTTGAGCATTCGATGCAGTTTTTGATTCACAGCCTTCAACGACATTATCCTCATTGCAAAATATCTCTTGGAAACATGATGTAGCTTGTTTTAATAAAGCATATGTTTCATTTTTAGAACTATCATAATTATCCGCAGAATCATATTTTAAAAAGTCTTGAATAGCTTCTTTACCAGCAAGTTGTCCCCACCAAGTAAAAGTTAAATAGTCAAAATAGTCATTATTAGAACCAGTATAAACAAATGGTTTAATTGCTTTTGTTCTATCTCCTGGAGCTGCGATAGAATCATTATTGATTTTTTCACATAATGCTTTTAATTGTTCATATGTTTCTGGAACGCCACTTTCATTAGTTGAATAAGTTTCCTTTAACCAATCGCTCCATCCGTATTGCTTAAACATAGCGTTATTATAATAGATTCCGCCTATACCACTTGTCCAAGGTAAATGATAACAATGTCGAGTACCATCACTTTTTGTAAAATAAAGAGAATCTTTATATTCATCTACAACTTTATTTTTAATTGTTGTATTATCAACTGTTTCATCTAAGAAAGAATCTAATTCTTCAAATAAGCCTTTTGCAGCATAACTTTTCCAAGCTGAATCAACAGAAATATATAAATCATCTGTATTGTTTTTCGAAGATAAGTTTTTATTAATGATGCTATTCGCGCTATAAGAAGTTTTAAGATTAACAGTCACTCCTGGATTATCATTTTCAAACTTTTCTTTCAATGAATTAATCCAAGCATCCCCGTAACTTGCATTTAAACAAACAATGTTTAATGTATTAGAACTAGTACTATTATTAGAACCATCCGTATTTCCGCTTGATTCACCGCATGAAACTAATCCTCCAAGTAAAGCAAGTGAAGAAATAGATAATATAATTTTTAATTTTTTCATTAACAGCCTCCGTATTTTTTTACAAAGTGAATTAATTAAAAATCACCTTGTTTTAACTTATTTTATTAGATAATAAAGGTTATGTCAATTGAAAACTATCAAAAATAGTAAGCGCTTTCACTTATTTTTAAACTTTGTTAAAAAATTACTAGTCATTATATTTTTATATTACTACAAAAAAATTAGTAGATTTTCACTACTAATAATATTTGATTTAATAATAGATATAAGGCATATCTACATTCTATTTCTCTAATTCTTTTAAATCAATCATAGTACCATTTGCTAAATCACTCGCTATAAATGAAATATAGTAAAACGGTACAGTAAGTATTTTATTTTCAGAATTATATCCATAATTGTTTTTTGATATTTTTACCATAAATTCAAACTTGTTATGATTTGAAAATTTTTGTAATGAATTAAGAGAACCCTTACCTTTTTTTACATCAATTGGAAAAATTTTATTATTCGATTCAACAATAAATTCAATTTCACAATATGCCTTTTCTCTCCAATAAAATAGTTTTATTCCTTTCGCAGCTAATTCATTTGCTACAAAGTTTTCATAAAATATTCCAGATAAAGTATTATTATCATCACTTGTTAAAAATGAGTTTACTTTTATGCCGCTTTGATATGAAAACATACCTATGTCAGAAAGAAATAAACGAAAAATATTTTCATCATCATGCATAAGTGGAGTAGTAATATGTTCTTTTAATTGATAAGACTTATTAACAACATGAGCCATCGTTAGCCACTCAATTGCTGTCTTAAAATCTCTTACTTTACTATTTTTTTCAATTAATCCAGGAGAAAAATTTTTCGAATCTTTGTTAAGCTCTTTATATATATTTTGAAATAATGTATTAGAACGAAGTATAGATTCTCGACTAGCTTGATATAATTCCATATCCAAAAGATAGTTATCATATAAAGTTTTAAGAACGTCTTTCGATTCAAGCAAATCTTTTTTCTCAATATAAATATTTACAGCCTCAGGCATGCCACCAATAAGTAAGTATTTATAAACTTGTTCAATTGCTAATTTATGATATTCATTTTCAAGAATTTCTTTATTATCATAAGCTTTTTTTATTATATTAAACAATTGTCTATTGCTATTCATTAAAAACTCTTCAAAAGTCATTGGATATATTGTCATTTGATTAATTTTACCCACAGGAAAAAGAAAATCACCATTATTATTTAATCCTCTTTTACGCATTATTCTTCTAATTTTTATTCTTACCATTGACCCAGTAACAATAACAGGTATTTTCCTAAAATCTTGACAAAAATATTTAAGGGAAGATATGATATTAGGACACTCTTGAACTTCGTCAAAAATCAATAATGTTTTTTCTGTTATTTTAATATTTTTTAAAACCGATATATATTCTATTATTTTTTTTGCATTTGCAGTATTACAACAAAAATCATTAATTTCATCTTCTATCTTGAAATCAATATAAACATAGTTATTCTTATAAAATTTTTCAGCAAAAAGGTCTTTAATAAGATATGTTTTTCCAACTTGTCTTGCCCCCCATACAATTAATGGTTTTTTATCTTCATTATCCTTCCATTTAATAAGATTTTTTAAAGCAGTTCGTTCCATATTTATCAAAACCTCCTTACATTTATCAATTAAATCATATAATTATTTGCACCTTTTTACA
>CAYVZF010000010.1:0-23980 GCA_964456095.1 uncultured Erysipelotrichaceae bacterium | reverse complement strand
TAATTATTTGCACCTTTTTACATATTTTTTACTTAATTATTTGCACCTTTTTACACTTTTTTAATTGTAATTTCAATATTTATTCTAACCAAAAAATATTTTTAGTTTAATGCTAACGAAGATTTATATTAATTTTTATTTTTTATATTAATTTAATCATTTTGTTATATTTCTAATTACTAATTTTATCAAATATTAAAAGGTTATCAATTATTATTAGATAAATATTAATTTAAATCTTGTTTTTTGCCTAAATTCTCGAGTGATTCCATTTTTTCATAAAGTTAATTAATTATTATCGCTAATTATTATTACATCAAAATTGTTAATTATTAACTATATTGGCAAAAAAAGCATAAGCAACAGTAAGCGCTTTCACTTATTTTTAAACTTTGTTAAAAAATATTGAAATTAATATCTTCATTGATATAATAAAAATATGAAAAGAGGTACTTATGAAAAAAAATTCAATTATTCCATTGTTAAGTATATTTTTAATATCATGTTCATCTACAATAACTGAAGAAATAAAAATAGAAGTAAAAGAGGATATTAATCTAATCGAAGGTGTTGAATTTGATTACGATAATGTTTTTTTTGATGATTTTTCTTCTGGAGTAGACTCTTCTTCTTGGTATATTGCAAATCAAACTTGGGGTGGAGGTAATGGAGGTTGCGTTCCAGAAAACGTTCATTACACAGATGATGGTATTTTATTTTTACAAGGAAATGGTAAATATTACTCCGATAATGATATAAAAGGTGTTGGTGATGTAAAAGACGGTAGATACACAGGTGCAGCTTTAATTTCTAAATTTAATACAAAACCTGGTAGATACGAAATTAAAATGAAACCATTACCAAGACAAGGTGCGTGTACAGCATTTTGGACATATTCTTATGAATTTACAGATGATTTAGAGAATAACAATCATGAAATAGATATAGAATTACCTGGTGGAAATCAACAAGGTATTCCTACTTTTGAAAACATATTAAATACAAATTATCAAACAGAAAACAAAAGAGAATCACAAGATACAGCTTTAAAAGATATATTTGATGAAGAAATATATTTAAATGATGGTAATTTCCATACATTTGGATTTGATTGGTACACAGATCCTGAAATGGTAGTTTATTATGTCGATGGAAAAATATGTGCAATAAGCGATATTTTTGTTCCAACTTTAGAAACAAAATTATGGCTTGGTGTATGGTTCCCTGTTAGTTCTTCTTTTGTTGGAACCGCTAATTTCGAGAAGGATATTATGGAAGTCGATTATGTTAAATATATACCATTTAAAGATCAACCTTACGTTCCATTTACACCATCGCTTAATGGAGTTGCAGCTTTAGATCAGTATCCTTCTTCATCAGAAAGTTTATTAATAACAGATTTAATTTCAAATGGTAATTTTGAATATTATAATGGAGAAAAAAATAATAAAGGTTGGACTTTTTCAAAATATATCGATGAAAAAAAGGATGTAGATGAAGTTTCAACAATTACTTATCATGACGGATATGAAGATTCAAAAGGTGCTTATATAAAAGATGGTGGAGTATTAAGTCAAGAAATCGATTCTATTTATTCTTCATTTGTATGTGATCTTTCATTTTATGCAAAAGGAGAAGGTAATTTTAATATATCTTACTTAGGAAATTCTTCTATCGATAAAATAAAAGAAGAAAAGATTGTTATAAGCAATAGTGAATATGATTATTTTTCAAAGACACTTAATATTCCAGAAGGCACAAAATCTATAAAAATATTAATTGACACTTATAATGGCAAAGAATTATTTATAGACAATGTTTCAATAACAAAATAAAAGGAGAAACTGCATGAAAAAAATAACAAAAAAAAGAAGAAAAGAATTAATTTTTATTATAGTAATGCTTGCATATCCTTTATTACAATTTATTGTAACATGGGCATTTGTTAATGTTAATTCAATCATTTTAGCTTTTCAAAACATTACTATTGAAGGTCAAAAATCCTTCGCGGGATTTGCAAATTTTATAGAAGTATTTACTCGTGCTGGTTCTACACCAACAATGTGGGGATTTAAGATACCTAATATTTTATTAATATTAATAAATTCATTATCTTATTCATTAGTTACTATATTTATTAGCTTACCTCTCGCATTAATCGCATCATATTTCTTATCAAAAAAGATGCCATTTTCAAATGTTTTTAGATTTATATTCTTTTTACCCAATATAATTTCCATCGTTGCTTTAATATTTGCATTTAGAATGCAATTAGATTCAAACGCTGGATTAATTTATCAAATATTAAAATCGATAGGAATTACATTAAATACTACACAATGGCCATCAACGACAATTATTGTTTTATGTTATTGTATTTGGGCAGGACTAGGATACAATGTATTATTACTTTCTGGCGCTATTGGAAGAATTCCAAAAGAATTATTCGAATCAGCGGAAATGGATGGTGCTGGTTCATTTAAAGAATTTACAAAAATAATGATTCCTATGATTTGGCCAACTATAGTAACATTAATAGTTTTAGGTATGACATCTATATTAACTTTATATTTACAACCTGTACTATTTGAGTATGATTTTACAGACACTATCGCAGGTACTATATTTAATGGTGTTAAATTAGGAGAAAATCATTATCCGTATTATTCTGCGCTTGGATTATTATTCTCATTTATTTTTGCACCATTAATATTACTAATTAGAAAACTTATTTCTAAAAAATATTCAAATGTTGATTGTTAAAGAAAGGATAAATGTATGGAAAAAACAAAACATTATAAAAAATTCACAATAACAAATCTAGGTGTAATTATTGCATTTATTATATTTGCATTATATTCTCTTTCCTTATTATTTCCTTTCGTATGGATGGTAATAAATTCATTTAGAGATTTAAACGAATGGAGTCATATTATTAATTTTAAAGATTACTTATCTTTACCGAAACAATGGGATTTTTCAAATTACATTACTATATTAAAAACAACAATTGGAGAAGATAACATTTTATCAATGATATTTTATTCTGTTCTTCTTACAACACTTGGAACAATAATTAATGTCTTCTTTTCTGCATGTGCAGCATATGTACTTGCAAAATATAAATTCAAAGGAAGAAATATAATTTATGCTTTAGCAATATTTAGTATGGTCGTTCCAATTGTTGGTACACTACCATCTCAAGTAAGTTTCATGCAGGCGTTACATTTAGATGACACAGTTATTGGTGTATTGTATTTATATTCTGGCGCTTTTGGTTTCAATTTCGTTTTATTATATTCAGCATTTGAAAGTATTTCATGGAATTATGCCGAAGCTGCTCAAATGGATGGAGCAAATCATTTCCAAATATTCTTTAAAGTAATGATTCCTTTATGTAGAGGGCCAATTATTTCTTGTTGTATATTACAAGCAATTACACTATGGAATGATTATTCAACACCATTTTTATTCTTACCATCTCACAGCACATTAGCTGTTGGATTACAAGCAATTCAAGCTGAACTTGAAAATGCTAATCAATATCCTTTGATTTTTGCCGCGATGATAATATCTATTTTGCCAGTACTTATCTTATATGCTTGTTTCCAAAAGAAAATAATTTCTAACACTGTTGCAGGAGGACTAAAAGGATGAAAAAACATACACATATATTTCTTTTATTGCCTTTATTACTCTCTTGTTCATCAAATGATGTTACATATCTATCATTTGAAAAAAATGAATACCTATTAAAAAATGGTGATTCAATAAAAGTTATGCAAAAAACATCAAATGTTAATTATAAGTTAATAGGAGAGATCCCTTCGAACGTTAGTTTATCTTCAAATGGTGTTATTAATTTTGATGAATCAATACCTAATTATTCACAAGTACTTGCAATAGCAACTAAAAATAATCTTGTATCAAATGAAGTTGTACTTACACTATATTATACTTATTTAGATTCATCTATCACATTTTCAAATCAAATCGATTACATAACAAATGGTGAATCGATTAAAGCAATCGATTCAAATAATTATGGTATTACTTATTCTTTAAAAGAAAATGTCAAAGGAATATCAATCGATAAATCAACTGGAAAAGTATCATATACATCAGTTGTAGAAGATAATACTCCATTTGTAGTTCTAGCAAAATCAGGTAATTCAAATTTTGCTGAACATACTTTCTATACTGTAACAAAGAATACAGTAACAATTAAAAATAAAGTACAAATTAATAAACTAAATACAAACGTTAATAATAAGTATTATTTAGATTTCTCTTCTTATCCAAGTATCGAAAATGATGACATAGTTGCATTATGTTTAAATAACAATAAAATAATAGATAAGAACAATTACTCTTATGATATTAATAAAAAAGAATTAACAATATATGCTGATTATATAAATACTTTAGATGCAGGAGAACACATTTTTAAAATAATAACTAAAAGAAACGCTGTAGAAATACAATTGAATTTGGCTACTAAGTTTATAGATACTGTTGATGATTTAGTATCAATAACTGATTTAAGCGGCTATTATATTCAAACAAATGATTTAGACTTAGAAGAATATCTTTCAAATAAAGAAGCAGGATGGACACCTATTGGAATATATCATGATGTATTAGATCAAACTCAAGCAACTAAAGATGCATTTAAGGGTGTATATGATGGTAATGGTCATACAATCATAAATATTAAAGCAAATAGAAAAGATGAATATTCATTCAATTTTGGTCTATTTGGATATACAACATCAAGCGCAATCATAAGAAATCTAGGAGTAGAAGGTTACTATAATGTTTCGTCTTATTCTGGTGGCCTTGTTGGTAGTAATTCTGGATTAATTGAGAATTGTTACTCTAACACATTAATACAAGCATATTCAGGCGGTAATTCTTATCGTTACGTGGGAGGCCTTGTCGGTAACAACTTTGGTATAATAAATTCTTCTTATGCTTATGGAAATATTAAATGTGATAAACAGTATGGTGCATTAGTGGGAAATAATGAAGGCGAAATAAATAATTGTTTTAGTAAAACATTCCAAGGTGTATCTTCATTAATTGGAAGTGGAACAATAAATGGAAATAATATATTATTTAATTCAATGGATGAAATGAAAAATTATAACTATAAAGATATGTTAACATCAAAATATTGGTATTTAAATGTAGGAAGCTTACCTACTTTAATACCAGATATGTATTAATTAGGAGGAAAGAAAAGTGAACGAAAAAAACGGAATTAATCAAACGTACGCACGTATACATAACAATAAATTGGTTTTAGAAAAATTAAGAGAAAGAGAATTATCAGGTACTTTAATCGGTCAAGAATTGAATTTATCAAATGCTTCTGTTTCCTCTATTGTTAAGGATTTATTAGAAAAACAAATAATTAAAATTTCTAAATTTGAATCAAAAATCAATGTTGGAAGAAAACAAGTTTACTATACATTAAATGAAAACTTTGGTTTAGTAGGCATTGTATCATTATCTGATAAAAAATCAAGATTAGTTTTAGCTAATATTAAAGAAGAAGTATTAGTTGATATTACAAAAGATATTAAACAATACAATCTAATTACTATCTATGAATTAATTTTAGAAATGAAAAGCATTTTAGAAGATAAATATAAAGATATACCTTTAAAATCAATCATTATTTCTGTCCCTGGTCGTGTTAATAAAAAAACAGGTCAACTTCAATTATCAAAACAATTTGATAAAAGTTTATTTGAAGGTGATGAAAACATCTTATCGCTATTTAAAAAATACTTTAATTGTCATGTCGAGGTTTTAAATGATATAGTTTTAGAATCATATGGTGAAAGATCAAAAGGTCAACTTCAAGATATAAGGAATGCTTTACTAGTTCATATTGATGAAGGTATAGGTTCAACATTCATTCTAAATGGAAAAAGCTATGTTGGAGAAGATGGTTATGCTGGAGAGTTAGGTTTATTTAGAATTAATGACAATTATTTGGATGAAATCGTTTCTTTAAGAGCAATTAAAGAGCAATTAAATATTGAATCAACATCTACATTAATTCAAAAATATCATACGGATAGTAATATTAAAAATGTTTGTAATGAAAGTGCAAAAACACTTGGTAAATTATTAAAAGATATTCAAGAATTCATTAATTTTTCAAAAATAATTATTACAGGAAGTGTTATTGATTTCAAAGATGAATATTTGAATATTCTTATTAATGAATGTAATAATGCATATAAACCTGCTGAAATAGCATATTCAAATCTAGGAAAAAATTCGATAATTATTGGAAGTATTTATAAAGCTGTTAATGATTTATTATCAGAAAAAAGTGAAATATGTAAACCGATAATGGTAAGTGAGAGGTAAAATATGTCAACAATAGAACTCAAAAATGTTTGCAAAATATATAAAGGCAATGGAAAAAAGAATGAAGATAAAAAAGCTGTCGATAACTTTTCAATCAAAATTGATGAAGGTGAGTTTATAGTTTTTGTAGGACCATCTGGATGTGGTAAATCTACAACACTAAGAATGATCGCAGGGCTTGAAGAAATATCATCAGGTGAATTATTGATCGATGGAAAATATATGAATGATACAGAGCCAAAAGATAGAGATTTAGCAATGGTATTCCAAAATTATGCTTTATATCCATATCTTACAGTTAGAGATAACATTGCTTTTGGATTAAAACTAAGACACATTAAAAAGAATATAATTAAAGAAAAAGTAGCAAGTGTTGCTAAAATGCTTGATATAGAAGATTTATTAGATAGAAAGCCTGGACAATTATCTGGCGGACAAAGACAAAGAGTTGCTCTTGGTCGAGCGGTTGTTAGAGATGCAAAAGCATATCTATTAGATGAACCATTAAGTAATCTTGATGCAAAATTAAGAGGAACAATGAGAGTTGAGATAATTAATTTATTTAAAAAATTACAAAAAACTTTCATTTATGTAACTCACGATCAAGTAGAAGCTATGACAATGGGAACAAGAATTGTAGTTATGAATAAAGGAATTGTACAACAAATCGATACTCCTATTGAAATATATGATCATCCTAAAAATCACTTTGTTGCATGTTTTATTGGAACACCTCAAATGAATATATTTACCGCTACTATATTAGATGGTAAAGTTAAAATTACTGATGATATAGAATTAGATATAAATAAAAATAATTATGATTTAGAGCGTTTAAAAAACAATCAGTTTATTATTAACATAAATGCTAATATTGAAAATGATGTTAATGTTAAGATTGAAAAAGAGAACATTAATACAAATTATAAAAATAATGTTCTTGTAGGTATTAGAAGCGAAGATATTTGTTTATCAGATGAAGGACTCACTGTTGTAGTGGACTTAATTGAAATGCTTGGAAGTGAAGTATTAATTCATAGTCATTTTGAAAATACAGATATTAAATTAGTTATTAAAACACCTGAAAGAGTAAATCTTTCAAATGGTTGTAAAACCAAAGTACAATTTAAACAAGATAAAATCCATTTATTTGATAAAGAAACTGGAGAAACTTTAAGGAGATAGTATGAAAAAAACAAAATTATTAATTTTAACAAGTTTATTATTCTCAACTATGGTTGCATGTAATAATGGCAATAATGATATATCATCATCTATGGTAGAAAATGAAGTTCATTCAATTTCAATTAAATCAACTCCAACTAAAACTACTTATGAAGTTGGTGAAGAAATTGATTTAGAAGGCGCTACAATAGTTGTTGTTTATAATAATGGCACAAATAAAGATGTCGAAGTAACTTCTTCTATGATATCTTCTATCGATATGAGTGAAGAAGGAGAAAAAACTGTAACAATAGAATATGAAGGTAAAAAAACTTCTTTTATAATAACTGTTACTGATTCAAGAGAAGTATGTCCTATTACATTTAACGGTGAAACACAATACATCTATGATGGATTACCAAAAGAAATAGAATTTCAAATTCCTGATGGAGTGAAATATACTGCTGAATATCAAAAAAATGAGACATATTATTCTTCTTACGATAATGCACCAAGCGAACTTGGTACCTATGCATTAGTCATTAAAACTGAAGGTAATGAAACATATAAACCAACAACTAATTGGTTTACATTTTCAATAATTGAAAATAAAAAAGAAGCAGAAGTAACTTTCGGAAGTGAAACAGTATTTGTTTATGATGGTGAAAGTCATTCCCCAACATTTGAAGTAGAAAATAATCTAAGTTATGAAATTGAATATAGATATGCTTCAAATGAAGAATGGTGTGGTGTTGATGCGCCTAGTAAAGTTGGCGAATATATTTTATGTGTTAAAGTATTAGCAACAGATGAAACTAGAGAAACTAATAGATATTGTACATTTAGTATTATCGATTCAAATATAACAAAAATAACACCTACTATTAATTTTGAATTTGAAGCTGGAACAAGTTTTAAAGTTGGCGAAGCTCCATCTTATAAAATAATCGATGAAAATGGAAATGAAATTACTGATGCAGATGTAAGTGTTATCTATAGTAATGAATCAGGATATAATTCTTCTTCCATACCAACAGAAGTTGCGGGATATTATAGTATTGTTGTAACCGTTAATAGCGATAATAAATATAATTCATCTACAAATTGGAGAACATTTATTTTAGTTACTAAAGACGTTTGTAGTATTGATTTTATTGGTCAAAAAGAATATGAACAAGGTTCTACTGATAATATTGAAATCGTTGTTCCTAATGGAGTAACTTATGAAGCATATTATGAAAAAAACGAAGTACGTTATTCTTCTTATGAAGATGGTTTGCCAAATGAAATCGGTGAATATGTTTTAGTAGTTGAAGTAAGTGAAAATGATACTTACAATTATACCAAAAAATGGTTTGTATTTAATATTGTCGAAAAAAATGATGACAATAAAATAACACCTACTATTAATTTTGAATTCGATGCTGGAACAACATTTAAAACTAATGAAATACCATCTTATAAAATAATTGATGAAAGCGAAAATGAAATCACTGATGCTAATGTAACTATTAATTATACAAGTGATGACACAGGATATAATTCAACAGTATTTCCTACAGAATCAGGTAGTTATGGTATAACCGTTACAGTTAATAGTTCAGATAAATATAATTCAACATCTAAAACAACTTGGTTTAGATTATCGACAAAATCACAATGTTCTATCGAATTTGTTTATGAAGGAGAATTAATTTTTAATAATAATGATACTAGAATAGTATCAATAGTGGTACCTGATGGTGTAAGTTATGAAGCACATTATGAAAAAGAAGAAAAATATTATTCTTCTTATGAAGATGGTTTACCACAAGAAGTAGGCACATATGCGTTAGTTGTTACTACAAGTGAAACTAATGAATACGACAAAACAAGTGAATATATAATTATTAGAATTGTTGAAGATTAAAAAGAAGGATGTATCAAAATGTTAGAATTTGGAACAGGTGGATTTCGTGGAATCATTGGAGATGATTTCAATAAGCATAATTTAAAATTAATTGCTCAAGCAATTAGCATTCTTTATAAAAAGAATAATTATAAAACCCCAATATATATCGGATATGACTATCGCTTTATGTCGGATTATGCCGCGAAATATATTGCAGAAACAATATGTGCAAATAACATAAAAGTAATTATGTCATCTTCTGCAGTTACAAGTCCAGAAATAATGTATGTTTGCAAAACAAATAAATCTGATTTTGGAATAATGATAACTGCATCTCATAATCCTAATTTTTATAATGGTGTTAAAGTATTCATGCAAGATGGGATGGATGCAGATAAAGCTCTTACTGACTTATTAGAGGGCTATATAAATTCATTAACATCTTATAATTCAATCAATATCGAAGAATGTATAAAAAACAATTTACTTTCTTACATAGAAATTCATAATGATTTTATTAATAATATTAATTCATTTTTATCTCCTATTAAAAATAAAAACTTAAAAATACTTGTCGATCCAATATATGGAACTGGCTCAATTACTTTATCACTTTTATTAGATAAAATGGGATTTAAAAACTATAAAGTAATAAATAATATACACAATCCTCTTTTTGGAAATCTAGTACCAAATCCAACTAAAGCTAATTTAGCAAATGATAGTAAATTAGTATTAGATGAAAAATATGATTTAGCAATTAGTACTGATTCCGATTGCGATAGGCTTGGTGTTTTAGATGAAAATGGTAATTATGTAGACGCTAACGAGATACTTGGTGCTTTGTATTATTATTTAGTAAAATATCGTGGATTAAAAGGTGATATAGTTAAAAACTTAGCAACATCAAATTTAATAGATAGTTTAGCAAATAAATTAGGTTTTAAATGTCACGAAGTAGATGTTGGTTTTAAAAATATATCTGCCGCGATTAAAAAATATGATGCATTAATTGGAGGAGAATCTTCAGGTGGATTAACCATTAGAAATTATATTTTCGGAAAAGATTCAACATTTTCTAGTGCTTTATTCATTGAAATGGTTGCAAATTTAAATAAACCTGTATCAAAAATTATTAAAGAAGTAAAAGATTTTGCGGATTTTAATTATGTCATTTTAGAAGAACAAATTAACTATAATAATAAAGATATTATTTTAAATGCATGTAGAGATAAAAAACCTAATTTTACAAAAAATGTTATAAAAAATGTACAAATAAACAATAATTACAAATATTATTTTGATGATGGAAGTTGGGCATTATTAAGATTTTCAGGAACTGAAAAAGTAATTAGATTATTCGTAGAAATGCCTAATATTGAATTATGTAAAGAAAATATTAATGCAATTGTTTGTTTTATTGATGAAGCAGAAAAAGTAGGAGTATAAACGTGAAAAAAATTATTAAAGAATTATTTGAACAAATTCATAAAATAAAAAATAATGAATTAAATGATATTGTTTCTTTAAAAGAGAATACATATATTTTAAAAGATGACAAAATTGTTTGTTTTGATCGTAAATATGGCGAATCACGCTATCCTTATGGATATGATGGTTTTTATATGTGGGCATATTCTTCAGGCTATATTTATGCACACGAATCTACATTTTACGTTATATTATCTTCACTTGAAGGCAAAGAACCTTATTTAAACTTTTATGCTGGTATTAACGATAAAAAAGAAGATGAATATACTCCTATTTCATTATTAGGAGTTGGAAAAAATGCAAGAGAAAAAAATGTTAGTAGGTGTTGTGTATTTGCCAAAGAATGCGTTTATTATTTAACAGAAGTTGATTCATTACAATTTGCAGTTAGATTATTTGTTAATGAAAATAAACAAATAATAACTACAATATATGCGAATAATCCATTAAAAAAAGATATATACATATCTAGTTATTTTAATTTACTTTTGAAATACCAAAATGGTGAATCATGTGAAACAAAATGGTTTAAAAAATGTACATATATCGATAATTCATTTTTCTTTGAAAGTCCTGAAGATATTGATAGAAAAACACATATTGAAAATTTTGGTTTAATAACAAGAAACATTAAAACTAAAAGTAATAATGTTTATAATACAACATCTAAAATGGACTATAATGGTGGTAAAAATGTATCACTTGCTAATTCTACTTCTTTAATAAATGGTAAATTCGATTTAAACAGAGAAACAACTCGTTTTATAGACACCGCGATC
This sequence comes from uncultured Erysipelotrichaceae bacterium, assembly GCA_964456095.1. Taxonomy (GTDB): domain Bacteria; phylum Bacillota_I; class Bacilli_A; order RFN20; family CAG-449; genus CANRPC01. The sequence goes on along the minus strand of CAYVZF010000010.1, from coordinate 12,268 downwards.
GCTGGGGATATCATTTTAAATAACTCTTCTATATATGTTGATTACATTATTACATTTGCTCATGAAATAAAAGACTTATACAAAGATAATATTGATATTGAAGAGTATATAAAAAATAAAGAATTATATTATAAAAATAGAAAAAGCAATAATGAATTAATAGATTTCAATTTCACTGATTGGAATGATAATAAAATTAATGCATTAACAATGAATAAATTCTTAGATAACGTCGTATATCAAGTTGAGTATTGTGCTCTTACTAAAAATTCTGGTTCTATTTTTCTTGGTGTTAGAGATGTTGTACAACAAATTGAAGCACTATTAATGTGGAGACCAGTTGATGCAAAAAATAAACTACTCGAAGTATTAAACATGATTGATCCAAGTGGTAATCCACCGCGCCAATATTCATTACCACCTGTTGGAAGCGATGAAGCAAGAATGGATTTAAGACCATTTATAGATCAAGCACTTTGGATTATTTCAACTATTTATACTTATTTAAGCTATACAAATGATTATGATTTTTTAGATATTGAATGTGGTTATTTTGAAATTATTAGTCCAAATTCAGCAAAAAGATCTAATATAAAAGACTCTGTCTTAAATCATATGATGAGATTAATGGACTATTTAATTTCTAAAATCGATTATGAATATACAAACTGTTTAAGAACAATATATGGTGATTGGAATGATGCACTTGATGGACTTGGCGCGACAAATGATAAAGATAAAGAATACGGAAGTGGCGTTTCTGTTATGGCATCATGTCAATTATACAAATGTTTAAATGAAATGATTGATATCTTGTCTCACATTAATAAACATGATGATTTAATAAATAAATACAAATCAATTAAAGAAGCATTAAAAGAAGGATTAATTAAACATGCGATAGTATCTAAGAATAATGAAAATAAAATTGTACATGGTTGGGGTGATAAAGTTTCATACTACGTAGGTTCATATGATGATATCGATCATATTTCTAGAGATTCTTTAACATCTAATGCATTCTTTGTATTATCTGATTTATATAAAAATGTCCCTAATATTAAAAAGGATATTTTAAATGCATTTAATAGACTTGATTCAAAATATGGATATAAAACATTTAATCCACATTTTGAAAAAGATGTAAAAGGTGTTGGAAGAATTGTATATCTTCCAAAAGGTACAGCGGAAAATGCAGCAGTATATGTTCACGCAACAACATTTGCAATTGACGCTCTTTGTAAACTTGATGAATATGAAAAAGCTATTGAACAATTAGAAAAAATAATACCTCTAACACATGAAAGACTATCAACAACAACCTTTGTTATGTCTAATTCATATGTTTATAACGAAGAAGAAGGTATGGATGGAGAATCAATGTCAGATTGGTATACAGGATCTGCGACTACATTAATTAAATCATTAGTTCATTCGTTCTTTGGCATAAACCCAAATTTAGATGGTTTAGTAATTAACGTTCCTAGCCATTTACCTAGTAAAGAAATGACTCTTAAGCTAATGGTTAAAAACTTACCGCTTTCTATAACATATAAAGAAGGAAATGAAAATAAATTATTAATTAATGATAAAGAAGAAGATTATAACAATAACTTATTCTTTAAAAATGATTTCTTCAAAAATAACTCTAAAATAGATATTATAATAATTAATAAAGGTAATAAATTATGTTAGAAATTAAAGGAATTAAAAATAGTAATATATATTTTGAAGGCAAAAAAATTTCTAAAGGTAGTATTTCTTTTATAAATGAAAAAATATCTTTAAAGGAAGAAAAGGGGAGATATCTTTCACTTGATGATAAATATATAATTTTGCCCGGTTTTATTGATGAACATATTCATGGCGCGAATAATCATGATGCGATGGATGGAAGTACTGAAGATATTGAAATGATTGCAAAATCATTACCTCAAGAAGGTGTAACATCATTTTTAGCGACAACCATGACAATGGATAATAATTCTATTATTAAAGCATTAACCTCTATTAAAGAATATATAGAGAAATATAATAACAATGGTGCTAAAGTAATAGGAATTCATTTAGAAGGGCCTTTTATTTCAAAAGATAATGCTGGTGCACAAAATATTAATGATATTGTTAAATTTGATGAAAATTTATTTGATTCATATCTAAAAGCCTCTGATAACAATATAAAAATCGTTACATTAGCTTATGAAGAAAATGGTTTATCAATGGTGAAATATTTAAAAGAAAGAAATATTGTCGCCTCAATTGGACATACTAATTGTTCCTCAAGTTTGTTAGAAAAAGGAATTAATGAAGGAATTACATGTTCTACTCATACTTTCAATGCAATGAAAGGAATACATCATCGTGAGATAGGAACAGTTGGACAAGTAATGCTTAATGATAACATTAATTGTGAATTAATATGTGATTTACATCACGTATCAATAGACGCTATAAAATTATTATTTAAAGTAAAAGGAAAAGAAAAAATTATTTTAATAAGTGATTCAATGCGTGCTAAATATCTAAAAGAAGGTAATTATACCTTAGGTGGACAAGAGGTAATTGTTAAAGATGGAACAGCTAGACTTAAGAATGGCACTCTAGCAGGTTCAATACTTAAAATAAATGAAGCAATTAAAAATGTACAAAATATTTTAAATCTATCTATAGAAGAATTAAGTGATCTAGCTAGTAAAAATCCAAGTAAAAACTTATCACTAGATAATAAAATTGGCTCAATAAAAGAAGGTAAATTTGCTGATTTAGTTATAGTAGATAGAAACTTCAATGTATATATGACAATAGTACATGGAAAAATTGTATATAATAAATTTGATAATATTGATGATTATATAATTAATCTATAATTTTAAATCCAAATAAGCTAACAACTTATATTGGATTTTTTTATTTATTAAGTAATATTTATTCTTCTAATTCAAGAAACAAATTAATTAAAATATTATTACCAAAAACAGGGTTGGAAAAATGCAAAAAAAACAAATAAATCAGGTTGGAAAAATGCAAAATATAGCATATAATATGGTTGGAAAAACGCAAATGGAGATGATTATATGTTAAAAAGAAAAGTATATTCTAAAATTAAAGAATGGTATAATTCTAATGTAAACAAAGCTCTTTTAATAACTGGAGCAAGGCAAGTAGGTAAAACATATATAATACGTGAGTTTTTAAAAAATGAATCAAAAAATTTTATCGAATTTAACTTATTTGAAAATGATTTAGCAAAAGAAGCATTTGAAAAATCAAAGACCGCAGATGAGTTTCTACTAAAAATATCATCATTAACAAAAAAAACATTAATAAAAAATGAAACAATTATTTTCATCGATGAAATTCAATTTGCAAAAGAAATCATAACAAAAATAAAATTTTTAGTAGAAGAAGGATCATATAAATACATTTTCAGTGGGTCTTTATTAGGTATAGAAATTAAAAATGTAAACTCAATACCTGTTGGATATATGGATATATTAGAGATGTATCCATTAGATTTTGAAGAATTTGCAATTGCAAATAATGTTTCTGATAATATTATTAAATATTTAAAAAATTGTTATGAAAAAAAAGAAAAAGTTGATGAAACAATTCATACACAAATGATTAAACTATTTAATTTATATATAGTAATTGGAGGCTTCCCCGAAGCTGTTGTGCAATATTTACAAACAAATAATTTAAGAAATGTTTATAATGTACATAAAACCATTGATAAAGGTTATCGTATGGACATTTCAAAATATGATAAACAAAATAGTTTATTAATTAAAGATATTTACGATTTAATTCCTAGCGAACTTAATCACACAAATAAAAGATTTATTTTGAAAAATTTAAATGAAAAGGCTAGATTTTATCAATATGAAGAATCATTTGTCTGGTTACTTGATAGTAATGTAGGACTTTTTACATACAACATTGATAATCCTGTATTTCCTTTATTAGCAAGTAAAGAAAGGACTTTGTTTAAATTGTTTTTGTGTGATGTCGGATTACTAACTTATAAATTACTTGGTGATAATGTCATTAAATTATTAAATAATGAAAAAAATATTAATTACGGTGCTTTATATGAATCGGTTATAGCGCAAGAATTAAAATCAAAAAACATTGAATTATTTTATTATAACAACAAAAAGAATGGTGAGGTTGATTTTATAATAGAAAAAGGAACAGAAATTATACCAATTGAAGTAAAATCAGGAAAAGATTATAAACACCATGTTGCACTAGATAATTTATTATCTAATACTTTATTAAACATAAATGAAGGTTACACATTATGTAATAGCAATTTACAAATAAATGGAAAAAGAATATATTTACCAATTTACATGATAATGTTTTTTAACAATAAAAAAGATAAGTTGGATGATATATATTCTATTGATATAAGTAATTTAATAGAATAAATAATTAATCGATATCATTTCTTTAAATTAAGAATAACTTAATTAATTTTTTAATATGATTTATAAATCAAATAAATCACATTTAATATCATATAGTTCATCTATTGATATGAATGAATTATCAATAAATATAATTTTCTTTTCAACATCATCTATTTTTCTAATAATTCCAATTTTACGTTGATAACTACCTCCTTTTTTCTTTTTATCAGGAACAAAATATGCAACTTCTACTTCTACATTCTCTTTTTTATGTTCTATTAAATAATTTAATTTATAATTAATTACTTCCTTTTGTTCATCAGATAATTCTTTTTTCTTAAAAACTATACGGCCTGCTTCTATTATAGATTCTTCATAACCTGTAAGTGCCGCAAAAGGCGCAAACTGGGCTGCTCTTTGAAGTGTATCCATCATTTTATGATTAGATTTTGGCTTTTTAATATTTATAATATCATCATAATTATGTACATCAAATATCATGATTTATGGCCTCCTATTTGATTATTTCTTTCAACTGTGGTTCCACCTTCATCAAGATTCATTCCTTTTATTATTGAATTTTTACCATATTTATCTTTTATTGAAAGAATTGTTTTTTGAAGTTTTCTTTCTTTTTCTCTTTTTTGTTTTTTTTCTTTTTCTTTTCTTTCTATTTCATCAATATCATCAAACAATGATATTTGTCTATATTGCATCTTATCGTTATACTCTTCAATTTTTATAATATCACTCGCACATATAATTACTCTTCTAATTAATAAATTTGGATTAACAATTTTATCATATAAAGTAATAATGGCTTTTATTAATTCATCTGTAGATGATGTATAATCATTAACATTAATCGATTTATGTATACCTTTAGGTACTTTTCTACCATAATGATCTATTTCAAAATCTCCCTTATATTTACTATTTATTAAAGATTCTGCATCATAACCAATAGATAAAGTAAGTTGACTTGTTAACAATCCTTTTTTTACTAAATCTAAAGATAATAATTCAGTCATCTCTTTTACTATTAATTTTGTTTTTTTAAAATCATATGGGCAAGATAAAACTTGTCCATTTGATAAACTACTAGATTTTGGCTTATATTTTTTTACATCCTCTATTGTTGTAGGTTCTATACCCCAAGCATGATCTATTAATAATTCAGCATTAATTCCAAACTCTTGATACAATAAATCTTCATTATAATAATTATCAATAGGTCCAATAGAACATTTTGCAATATCGCCCATCGTATATAATCCTAATTTTTCTAATCTATTAATATATCCAGGACCAACTCTCCAAAAATCTTTTAATGGTTTATGATTCCACAACTTTTCTCTATAACTCATTTCATCAAGTTCTGCAATTCTAACGCCATCTTTATCCGCAGGCATCTTTTTAGCAACAATATCCATAGCTACTTTTGCTAGATACATGTTACTTCCAATTCCAGCTGTTGCAGTAATCCCCGTTGTTTTTAAAACATCTTTAATAATAGTAATGGCTAAATCATGTGCATTCATTTTATATGTTTTTAGATATTTACTTACATCCATAAATACCTCATCAATTGAATAAACATGAATATCATCTTTTCCTATATACTTTAAATAAATCTCATATATTTTAGAACTAACTTCAATATAATGTGCCATCTTTGGAGTAGCTACAATATATGATAACTTAAGGGAGAAATTATTATTTAATTCTATTAAATTATTTGATTCTCCAACAAATTTATATTTACCTGATTTATATAATCTATTTTTATTAATTTCTTTTACTTTTTGAACAACTTCAAAAAGTCTAGGTCTACTAGAAACACCAAATAATTTAAGCGAAGGAGTTACCGCTAAACATATTGTTTTTTCTGTTCGTGATGAATCAGCAACAACAAGATTTGTTGTTAAAGGATCAAGTCCCCTATCAACACATTCAACTGAGGCATAAAAAGATTTCAAATCAATACAAATATATGTTTTCTTAATCATAAATCTTACTCCTAAATATCTATTAATAATATACCACAAAATGACATTACTAATCTAAAATGTAATGTAACCAATTAAATATTTAGTCTTATTAAAATAATAACATTTTATACAAAATGCTTAATTGTTCGTTTAAAAAGTCAATACATACATTTCATAATTTTAAGAATTTCAAAATCACTGAAATATTTGATAGTCACACTATAATTCATTTTTTATAAACTAAAAACTATTATAATTATTATTCCTAAAGTTAATAAAGAAAGACCAATTAATGATTTTTTCGAAAACTTTTCTTTTAAAAATATAAATGAAAATAACATAGTTAATAATATTGATAATTTACTTATTGAATTAACCGCAACTGGATTAACACCTGAGGTATTTAACGCATAATATTCAAAAAACCAAGCACATCCTGTTGCTAAGCCGGAAAAAGTTAAAAACACATAATCTTTTTTTGTAACACTAGGTATTGTCTTATGCTCATTTTTACATAGAGTAATAATTAAAGCAAATATAAATACAATAATACTTCTTATCAATGTGCCTAGGTCTGATGACATTCCTTGTAATCCAATTTTAACAAACAATGAGACAATACTTGCAAAAACTGCCGATAAAATAGCATACATTAACCAACTTTTCGATCTTATTTCTGTATCTTTATTCTTTTGAATCATTAATATAGTGCCAAATAACATTAATAAATTAGATAATACTAGCATGCATATTGTTACTACATCACCATTATTAGTTGTATCGTTAAAAAAGAATATTACAAATAAAATACTTGTTAAAATAAAACTAGATTTATCAATAGGGGCAACTTTATTAACATTACTTAATTTTAGTGCTTTATAATAACAAAGCCATGAACATCCAGTTGCTATACCAGATAAAACTAAAAATATCCAATTTTCTTTTGTTAATGTATTAATTTCTTTAATACTACCAGAAATCAAACACATAACAATAGAGCATATTATTACAATTAATGTTCTATAACTAGTAGCAAAATTTGATTTAACATTTTTAATCCCAACTTTTGCAAATATGGTTGTAAAAGAAGTAGATATTGCTCCTAATATTGCAAATACTAACCACATAAAAACACCTTCTTAACAAGATAAAGTATAAGAAGTTAAGTATTATTAATCCACTATTATAATAAAATATAGAATTTTTATTATACGATTAATATACTCTTGCATTTAAACGAGCAAGAAAATATAAAAACAAAAAGAATATTAAAGATATTAATGATACTATATGACTAATAATAATTAATGTTTTATTTTTAAAAAACAATGAAAGAATTGAAAAGAATATAGAAAGCAAAATAAGTGCAAAAGAAATATTAATAAAATACATTGAATCATACTTTAAATTATCAATAATTGAATAATAGTAATCTTGCCTATAAGTTATTAAATTACCATTTCCATCTTTTCCTGAAATAACTGAAACTTCATGAATTATTTTAAGAAAAAATAAAGGTATTAAACATAAATTAGATATAAAATCTATCAAAATAACAAATATTTTTTTCATATACTTAAATTCCCCTTGTAAGTTAAATATTACAAACTTTATTATCTTCTTTAAAACCTAAAAATAAATATATACCAAGTATTGCATTAAAAATAGTCGCAGCAAATACACTAAATCGTTCTGGTATACCAAAGTATTCTTTTGGAACAACATTAGTTCCAATTGCTCCTACTAACATTAATGATAATGCTATAGTCGCGCATACTGCTAGTAAGCGATATCTTTTATCTTTATAACCACCTATCATAATTAAAATAAGTGATGCAATTGAAAGTATAACAACAAGAACAGTTACTACATATACATGCATAATATCTTGAAATAAAATAGAAGAAGTTCCACTACTAGATAATGGAAACATACTATATCCAACACAAGAAACCCAATTCATTGCACCAAAAAGATAAATACCTATTCGTAGTATTTTATTTAGTTTTCCTTGAATATAAACACAAACCATCATAATAGAAACCATTCCACATACACCATATAGAGAAGATAATTGATCCCATAGCATTTTTGATGGTGCATCACATGCACTTAAATCGCTTACCGCTTGAGCCATCCAGTTATATCCCGGATAAGCAAGTGGTGTAAAAATAACCGCAGCAGTATATGATAGTAAACTAACAATTCCTAGTAAACCAAAAAATTGAATTAAACATTTTTTCTTCATATTCTTTTTTTCCTTTATAACTTTATTTAATTTTAATTAATTCTTTTATTTAAGATTTATATTATCCCAATCAATCAATTCATTTTTATAAAAAAATTTTTTATCTTTTTCATCAATCCTTCGTAAAACTTTGCAAGGAACACCAACTGCAACAACATTATCAGGTATATCTTTTGTTACTACACTTCCCGCACCTATAACAGTATTTTTACCAATATGTACACCCGGCATAATCATTACTCCTGCGCCTAACCATACATTTTCATCAATATAAACATCTTTATTAAATTGAAGACCTTTCATTCTTAAAGTAGGTTCAATTGGATGACTTGCAGTTGTAATTGTAACATTAGGACCAATCATAACATTATCTTTTATATATACATGTCCATCATCTACAATTGTTAAATTTGAATTTGCATATATATTATTTCCAAAATGAACATGATGTCCACCCCAATTAGAATAAAATGGTAATTCTATATAACAATTATCACCGCAGCAAGCAAAAACACTTTTTAAATATTTATTTTTTTCATTAATTTGTGATGGTTTTAGTTTATTAAATTCCCATAATTTATCGTGATAAAACATTTGTTCTTTCATTATTATTTCATCGCTTGGATTATAGATTAAACCTTTTTCCATTCTTTTATACTCTGTCATAAAACATTCCCCCTAATTCATAAATTTACATATTTTTACTATAAAGATTTACTTGATCCACTTTTTGTTTCTTGATAGATGCGATATATTTCTTGTAAAATATAAAAATTAGTAAATGAATCATTATAGATAATATTTGTTTCTCTAATCATACTAAAGTTTTCAATAGGTAATGCAATAAGTTTATTCTTTTTTATTTCATTTAAGCAAGCACTACGAGCAAGAATTGATACTCCCAAATTCTTTCTTACTAGATCTTTTATTGTTGCAATATTATCTACTTCTAAAATTACATTAAAATCTTCTTCGTTTTCATTCATTGCAACTAATGTTGAATGAAATTGATTTCTTGTTGCAGAATTTGGTAATCTTAAAATCATTTTTTCTTTTTTTAAATCTTGAATAGTGATTAATGATTTTTTCGCTAAATGATTATCTTTCGAAAGAATACATACAAGATAATCTGTATCTAAAAGAACAGATTTATATTTGAATGCATTTGTTTTTTCTTCAACAATTGCTAAATCTATTTCAAAATTATCAAGTTTATTATAAAGATTTTTTATCGTATCAGTAATAACTGTTATATTTAAATTATCAATTATATTACTACACTTTGCTAGTACTTCCATCATAATATTACTCTCAGATGTATGAGTAATACCGATTTTTAAATTAGTTATTTTCTTTTCAAAATCTTTAATTTCAATTTCTAGTTTATTATAAATTGCCAATATTTTTTTTGCATAATTAACAACAATTTTGCCTTCTTCAGTTAAAATAATGTCATTTTTTTTGCGAATTACTAGTTTTGTTTGATATTCATCCTCCAATAATTTTATATGATGACTTACCGCAGGTTGAGTCATAGATAGTTCTTCTGAAACTCTAGTGAAATTCTTTAATTCACTTAATTTTATTAATGTCAATAATTTTGTATCTATCATTTTTACCTCTAACTATAAAATATTTTTATCATTCTCAATAAAAACATAATTTCTATTTATCTATTTTTAATTATATAATCTCATTGTAAGATTTGCAATAAATATCAAAGGAGGTAACATGGAATATACATCATTTCTTAATAGCGTTATAGAATATGTTTATACAACTGTATTTTTCCCTTTCATATTTAAAAATAAATCTTTATATAAATCAAATGAAGAAATTTTAAAAGTAAGTTATAAAAATTATAGTTTTGCTAAATCATTTTTTATAAATATAATTCTTTTTATTTCTTTATTTCTGTTTTCATTAATATGCGATTTATCAATATATTATTTTAATAATGAATCAATAAAAATAATAGTTATGACATTTGCATTATATATATTCTTAAGAAGATTTATTATTTTTAAAAAATTAGATAGTATTAATATTTTATTAACATTTTATTTAATTTTTGCATATCTTATGATGTTTTATCAAACCATTACTTTTATTTTTGTGGTTTGTTATAAAAATATTATTTCTTATAAATTAGCAAAGGAGGATGATAAATAAATGTCTATATATGAAAAATTAAATATAACATCTAATGTAAGTATTACAATCATATCGATAGCAATTATGTTATTCGCAGGTTTTTTACTAACAAGAATAACAAAACTATTAAAACTACCTAATGTTACAGCATATATTGTTGCAGGTATATTAATAGGCCCATATTGTTTAAATTTAATACCTTCAGATTTTGTTGAAGGAACTAGCTTTTTAGCGGATATTGCATTAGCATTCATTGCATTTAGCACTGGCGAATTTTTTCGAATAGATGTTCTTAAAAAAAACGGCATAAAAGTTATTATAATTACTATATTTGAAGCTATACTTGCAATGATTGTGGTTTTTCTAGTTTGCTTTTTAATTCTAAAACTAGATATAGCATTTTCAATTGTTTTAGGTGCTTTAGCATCCGCAACTGCACCCGCTTCAACAATGATGACAATAAGACAAACAAACGCCAAAGGAGATTTCGTTGATACTTTATTACAAGTTGTCGCATTAGATGATGTAGTAGGTTTAATTGCATATAGTATCGCTATATCAATTGCTATTGCGTCTACTTCTGGGGATGTTAATTTTATTAGTATAGTTAAACCAATTATTCTTAATATAGTTGCATTAATAGTCGGTGGTTTATTTGGATTATTAATGAAAATATTAATGCCAAAAAAGCGAACAAAAGATAATAGATTAATTATATCTATTGCATTACTTTTAACTTTCTGTGGATTATGTTCATTATTCGATATTTCTTCATTACTTGGATGTATGTGTATGGGAATGGTCTATATTAACTTAACAAATGATGACAAATTATTTAAACAATTAAATTATTTTTCACCACCTATACTACTTTTATTCTTTGTAAGATCTGGTGTTTCATTTGATTTAAAAGCATTAATGTCATCTTCCGCGATTGGTTCAATCCCAATTATAGTTATCGGAGTTGTTTACTTCTTCACTAGAATTATAGGTAAATATGGCGGTGCATATTTAGGCTGTTTAATTACAAAAAAGAAGAAAACCGTTAGAAATTATTTAGGTCTTGCCTTAATACCTCAAGCAGGGGTTGCAATTGGTCTTGCTTCACTTGGAGCTAGAACTATTGGAGGAGAAGTTGGTGCTGCTTTAGAAACAATCATCTTAGCTTCTAGCGTTTTATATGAATTAATCGGGCCAGCATGTGCTAAATTATCGTTGTATCTTTCAAAATCATATTCTGAAAATACAAAATCCGTAGAAAAAACACCTGATAATATAAAATTAGATGAAAATAAATCTGAAGATCTAATTGATGAAATTAAACAGATTCAACAAAATATACCTGAACATAATCTAGAAAATATGTCAGAAGAAGAAATAGCTTTTTTAGAAGCCGCAGAAGAATTATATTCACAAGGTTTTAATAATAAATTTATAAATAAAAGATAGGAGATATTAAA
>CAYVZF010000009.1:27421-32206 GCA_964456095.1 uncultured Erysipelotrichaceae bacterium | reverse complement strand
TTTTTAAGAAAAAAAATTCGCTTTAATTTTTGAAGTTAATAATTTAATTAAGCTTATATAATAAAGTTTAAAAAATAAGATGTAAAAATTAAAAACACAAAAAAAACACTTGCTAAATTAATAGCAAATGCTTTAATTATTTTTAGCTACAAGGCTTCCCATGTATATATATTAATAGTTCTTGTATATATATCACCAAATCTATAGTTATAATATTGAAAATTACATAATGTAGAACCTACTTCTACATTAGATACATAATAATTATCATCACTACCTTTAGATAATGTAGTTTTATATACCGGACTTATTCTAGTATATTCATCTTGAGATATTTCAACATTAGTAGAATAAACATAATAATTATCATCATCTTTTGGGAAATACAAAATATAAATAAGATTACTATCTTCAGGTATAATTTTTTTTAAAGTTTGTCCTCTAAGTGCATCCATACTACCAATAATTTCAGAATTAGTTTCATCTTCAAAAGTAAAAGATTCATCTTTACGTCCATTAATTGCTGCATTTAAAGCAGATTTCAGATAATTTAATCCTCCATACTCACCTGTACCATTAATCAAATTATTAATTAATGTTTCAGTTACTTTACCTGATTCAGTTTGAGGAAACATCGTATTATTTTGATATATAAATTCACCAATTCCAACATTATACGCATCAAATGCATCATTTGGATTACCTTTAGCAAATTCAAAAGATGCATATACTCCTCCAACACAAAGTAAAGAGATTAAAGTAATACTTAATGACATTGTTTTAAAAAACTTATTAAACATTAATAACCACCTCTTCACTTTCTTCACTTTGCATTTTCATGAATGATGATAAAATAATATTCCAAATTAACTTTGAATCATCTTCATTAACATTATCAAGTTTAAGTGAATACCACATATATTTTTTACTCTTTGGAAATCTTGTTGGTCTTAACATTGAATAATCATTAACAATTTTATCATCACCAATAACACGAAGTAAAACTTTTCCATTTCTATAGCAATACACATATGCAAAACAAATCTTTTTATTTTCATATGAAAAATAATAAGTATCTGGTGCAGATATTCCTTTACCTACATATGTTTTACCTCTTTTAATTATTATTTTATCTAGTAGTTTACTATCAGCATAATCCGCTAAAAGGGACTTAGAGAATCTACTTTCTATAAATGAAATATCATTAGTATCATTTTTAACTAAAATAAGTTCTCTTCTTAAAGAAATAGCTTTTGCTATTTTCTTATCAATATAAGGAGAAATAAAGTATGCAAAAACAACCAATAGAATACACAAATATCCTGCTGGCGAATTCATAAAATCAACAAAACTTCCTACATAACGTATTCTTTTTCCATTATAAATACCACGCATTTGTGAATAACGGACAGGAAACTTATCAGGATATTGATTTGCATCTCCTTGAAGTAAAAAATATCTTTCTTTATGCTCCTCATTAGGTTCTTCAATGCTAACTATTCTATGAATAACTAAATAACCATTTGATTCGTAAACTACAATATCATATAGTTTAAGTTCTTCTTCCTTTGGTAACGGATTAATAATAATTAAATCAAATTTTTGAAATTGACAATTTAAATTATTTTCTTCGATATATGTGTTTTTTTCATATGTATAAGCCATAGAATCACTCTTAACAACTTTTGCAGTTGGCATAGTAACACTTTGATTATTAGAAAATCTTGAACAAAGTGATAAACCAAAAATTAAGACTAATAATACAGTTAAACAGATAGGAAAAAAACGATTAATAATAAAGTGAACAACAAGATTTTTATGTTTCGCCTCTTCTTGTTGTTCATTTATTATTTTGTTGTCTACAAGTCCACCATTAATAATTTTTAAACGCATTTTAACCATGCTAGTAATTAAAAAGGCAAACATTGCAGTAAGTGCAATAAAAACAATAAGGCATAGCATAAAGATATAAATATCAAATGCCGCCATATTTAATAACTCCAATTAAATAATTATAAATAATTAAATTTTTTCACTAATTGTTATATTAATTTTAAATGAATCTAATGCAGTTTTATAAGCACTATAATCATCATAAGTACTTAATGTATGTTCATTAAGAGATAAATAATTAGATAAATCAACTTCATAATCACCTAATATTTTATTTCCGTTATTAAGTGTAGCTTTTCCATTACTATCTAAATTTTTTGTATCAAAAATTGTAGAACTATTATAACTATTTCCTACTAATTCAATTGCCATTTCAAGAACAATACCATTAACTCTAACATCAGTATCTGCACCTGTACTTGCAGTAAAGTTTACCTTGAAACTACCATTTGTAACAAGTCCTGTTACATATGTTGAAGAACCACCATCAATTAATCCTTTATCATCAATTGTCATTGTATAATCAGAATTAATTGAAATTGTTCCTTTTACAGTATCAATAACTGCATTTTCAATTCCAACTGTTACTTCATTATTAACTGATTGAGCATTTCCTTGTGCATAATTAAACGTTGCATATACTCCACCAACTGTTAATACTGTTGCTAAAGCAATTGTTATTCCAAATTTTTTCATAAACTTCCTCCATTTGTTTATATCGGCGAAACACGGATATAAATATAAAGGTATAATACCCCCCCCCGTCCTGATTTGTCAAACATTTTTTATTATTGTAGTGCTATTAATAAAGTAGACAACATAAGGAATAAAAGTAAACAACCATATTGAATATGTATACACCTATACGCATAGGTGTATACATATTCTCGCTACTTAATAAAGCAATAAAAAAACCTTCTAGTGAATATCAAACACTAAAAGGTAATTTATCATATAATATTTTAGTTTATAAATCTGTACGATATTGGATGCTAACATTACTTAAATCATAATCGCGATTATTTTGTAAACTCGCCATTATTGCGTCTGCATCTCGTGAACCACCATTAATCGTTACTATCAATTTATTACCAGAGCCTTGAGAAATACTATAATTAACATAACGACTTCCACAAGCAGACATTAGAAGTTTTTCTAATTCATAAGAAGGAATATAAGGTTTTCCCCAACTACTTGATGAGCTTACTCCACCAGAAGAAGAATCGCCACATAATATGCCAATTACATTGACAATCATTAATGCAATCGCAGGAATTGGAATTTCAAGATCCATAATTGTAATCAAATAGAACTTTTCTGTCCAATCTAACATATATATATCGAATATACATAAAATATAAGAAGCAATAATTGATAAAACAAATACACCAATTACTCCAAAAATAGCAACATACGCTGCAATATTCAATAAGTCACCTTTGAAAATAAGACATCCAAAATTATATAAACAAATTAATATAAACGATATAGCAGATGCAAACAACAATGCTCCACCTAAATTTCCCTCAGGTTTCATTTCCCATACTGAAAACCATGTAGCTAATCCTAAAACAAAAGCAGAACAAATTTGTAACCAAGCTGGTATTTCAAAATCTGAATCAAAAGTAACAAGAGCAATAGAAACAACTGAAATTGCAGATGGTATTAATCCAAATATAATTAAAAATGTTGTTGACCATTGAGAATTATACCATATACCTTCCCCATAATAATTAGGCACCTTCTCAGGTAATATAAGTAATCCAACTAGAATACCGACAATAAGAACAATTACTATTATTGTAGGTAATAAACGATGTAAGAATAAATTAACAATTTTACTACCAAGTTTTTTAAAAAATCCATTTGAAGAACTACTTCTACTATAACTACTTCTTGATTGTCTATTTTTAGCACTATAATAGTTATCTTTTCCATTTTCAGAATAAATAGATAAAGAACCCGTATTAAATAAAATATATAATAAACGACTTAAGAATGATTTATCATAATTTTTTCTTAATGCAAAATATGGATTATCATGTGCACTTGCAACATGCATTAAAATTACAGTTGTTAATTGAAGAAAAAATTTAACCGGAATCACCAATATATCAACAATTAAATAAAACCACCAACGATATAAACCATATACTCCCTTAATAGGTGCTTCTACCGCGGCACATATAATAATAGATAAAATAGAAAATACTATTATTGCGGTAACATCTGAAGTATTGCTGCTACTATAAAATACACCAAGCCAAAAGAAAAATGTCATTACAAAAGATAGTAACAAACACATGTAATGATACAATATTTTTTTCATATAACTCCTCCATTTCTTATTAAAAAATATAAATAACAAATACTCTTATATATTACTACAATATATCTATATTTTTCAATTTGAAAGGCAAATATTAAATAATATAATCATACAAAAAATATTAATTCAATATATATATCATCTAAATTTATACTTTCCCTTACCCTTTCCTTTTACTTGTTGAATTACTTTTAATTCTAATAGATAATTAATATAGTTCGTTCCAGAAGCATAAGAAACATTTAGTTTTTTAACTATATCACTTCTTCCAAATATTTTATTAAAAAAACAATCATAAATCTCAAGTAATACTTTTTTAATTGAATTGGAACAAGCGCAATGGTTAATTATCCCAGGAACATCTATTTCGTTTAGTTTTATCTCTTCATAATCTCCAATGTCTAAATTTTTATCTTCAATGTCTAAATTTTGGTCTTCAATGTCTAAATTTTGGTCTTCAATGTCTAAATTTTGGTCTTCAATGTCTAAATTTTTATCTTCAATGTCTAAATTTTGGTCTTCAATGTCCAAATTTTTACTTTTATTATTTTTTTCTATAACTT
>CAYVZF010000009.1:0-27321 GCA_964456095.1 uncultured Erysipelotrichaceae bacterium | reverse complement strand
AAATTTTGGTCTTCAATGTCCAAATTTTTACTTTTATTATTTTTTTCTATAACTTTATTAGCATATTTAACAAATCTCATACTTATTGGAATAATAACGGAAGTAATATCAATGTTTTCATCATATTCTTCAAAATGAATAACATCACTACCATTTTTAATCATAGCTCTTTTTGCTTTGCCAATGCCTGAGCCAAATGATTCAATAAGGTCAAGAGATTTAAACATTTCTCTAATAGATGGATTCTCATATATTCTATTTGGAAACGATTCTTTAGTATTAAGGTCATAAATAGTTATAGGTGGAATAGGTTTATTATAATTTGTTATAACAATAGAAGTATCATAAATATACACTTGCACAGTCCTAGGATTCTCGTAATTTTTATGAACTATCGCATTAGTAAGAAGTTCTTCTATAGTGGAATATGGATAATTATATACAATTTCGCTTTTAAGATTATCTTTCACTCTAAGTGTTAAAGATTTTAAATAACTATTATTTATATCATCCATAATATTTTTTAGTTGTTTCCAAATAGGGCCTCTAAATTCTTTTGATGACATTATCGATTCACCTGATAGACTTTTGTGAATAAGTTCAACAAAAGAATACGGAATAAATTTTTCTGGATTTCTCGAAAACATAAGTAATGCAAAATTTTTTACTCTACCAGTATTTATATCAATGAGTCCCATATTTTCTGCCATTTCTTGTTTTGAAAGATTTTTTGTATTCTCCCTACTAGTAGATTCATTAAGGTATTCTCTAATATAATCAACATCAAGATCATCAATCGATGCAACATTTGAATACTCTTCAGTAAAATGATAATTAGAAAATTTTTTTAACAATTCAAATTCTTCCTTAATAGTGGCGATTCTTGAATCTCTTTCAACTCGTACATATCTCCCACGTTTAAGATTAATATCCTTATCTTTTTCGGCTTTTTCTAAAACTTCATAAGGTCCTATACTGTTATTTAAAAAAGCAAAAATGATAAAATAACGTCCGTCAATTTTTGCATGAGTAAGCGTATAACATATTTTTGGTTTTATAAATCCTACTAATGATTTTAAAGAATTTTCTACTGTTTCTATTTGACTTTCATCATATCCACAGATAGGTCTAACAGGCGTCCCTTTTAAATTAGGATCATTATGTTCTTCTACTCCTATAAGAATCATACAAAGATTCCTATTCATTATATTATTAGAAAATGCACATATTGTTTTTACAATACTATCTTTTTGTAAATGAGATTTTTTATATTCAATATAATCCGATTCTAATCGTCTGTCTTCAAGATATTGTAAAGCTATTTTTTTTATTTCATCAGCATTCATAATTTCACCTCAAAATTTAGACATTCATTACATTTATGCTAGTCAACGCTTAAATTTTAGCATCAATGTCCAAATTTTTCAATATATTCTCTATATATTAAAAACAATATAACTTATAATAAGTTTAAATAATTGAAAAGTTAATTATAATCATTTTTTTAGTTTTAATAATTGTCTATCCAAATAAAAAACCATAAGTTTTTCCAATTTTACTTAGTCCAACTTATGGGTTAACAATACAATTAAAAATTCAATTAATATATTTTTATTTTTTCAATCCCATATTTTCATATATTTTATTAGTCAATGTTTCCATAATAACAGGATTATCAGCTAAATATTTTTTTGCGGCTTCTTTACCTTGTCCTGCTCTTTCACCAAGAACTTCAAACCATGATCCAGATTTAGAAGCTAATCCTTGTTGAAGCGCTAATTCTAATACTTCAGAATTTCTAGAGAAACCTTCACCAAAAATTAAATCAACTTTACATTGTTTAAATGGTGGAGCAACTTTATTTTTAACAACTTTAATATTTACAGTATTACCAATAATAGAATCTCCTTCTTTTATTGCTTCTGATTTTCTAATATCAATTCTTATTGTTGCATAGAATTTTAATGCTCTACCACCAGTTGTTACTTCAGGATTACCATACATAACACCAACTTTTTCACGAAGTTGATTAATAAAGATGACACTACAAGAAGATTTATTTAAAACACCCGCTAATTTTCTCATAGCTTTAGACATAAGTCTTGCATGTAGTCCCACGTTAGCGTCTTGCATTACTCCTTCTAGCTCTGCAGTTGGAACAAGCGCAGCAACTGAGTCAACAACTATTAAATCAATGGCTTCTGATTTAGCTAACATTTCAACAATTTCAAGTGCTTGTTCGCCATTATCAGGTTGAGAAAGTATTAATTCATCAATATTCACTCCAAGCCTTGTTGCATATACAGGATCAATCGCATGTTCAGCATCAACAAAAGCCGCTCTTCCGCCACCTTTTTGCGCTTCTGCAATTGCAGTTAAAGCTAAAGTTGTTTTGCCTGAAGATTCAGGACCAAATATTTCTATTATTCTTCCTTTAGGATATCCACCAATACCTAGAATAGAATCCAATAAAATTGATCCAGATGGAATTACATCGACATCTAAAGAAGGTTTTTCACCTAATTTCATTACAGCGCCTTTACCAAACATTTTTTGTATTTGATTTAAAGTGTCATTTAGTTTTTCATCTTTTTCAGTGTTTTTATTTTTTATTTTTTCTGCCATTTTATATCCTCCATTAAATATACAATTATAATTAAATCAATTATTTTTACTTTATTTTGTTTCTTTTAACAAGCTAATATTTTGAATAACATATATTATTCCAGAAATTGCAGATGCCGCCATTGCAATATAACATAAAACAATACTAAATGAAAATTCCATATTTAAATATGAAAATGGGAAATCATTTAATAATACAAAAATCAAAGCAATCATTTGTGCTACAGTTTTAATTTTTCCAAATATATTTGCAGCAACAACTTTACCTTGTTCTACTGCTAAAAGTCTCATAACATCAACAATAGTATCTCTAGAAACCATCACAACTGGGATAATAACAGGAATAGCAATAGGTCCATTATTAACTAGTAATATAAACAATGAATTCACAAGCAATTTATCCGCAATTGGATCCATAAACTTACCAAAATTTGTTACCATATTATATTTTCTAGCAATATATCCATCTAAAAAATCGCTGATAGATGCAAGAACAAATAAAATGAAAACAATCAAATATTTAAGAGAAATGTGTAAAAATTCAATCATAGGTCCTTCAAAAGGAATTAAGATAAGAGTAACAATTGCTATTACACAAGCTAATCTAAACATTGTAATTTTATTAGGTAAATTCATTTATTAAATCTCCTTCAATAATATTTTGAGTACTGACCCTGTAAGCCATGTTTTGTCGTGGATAATCATTTATCTATACTTACGCATGCAGACATTTGTTGTTGTTCCATAGTCTACTTCCCTTACCAAATTTAGGTTTCTCGCTTGAGGGGTTTACCGCGTTCCACCTTATAGTTTCCTATAAGCTTCGTCACTGTGGCACTTTCATGGTGATACCCATATCATAAGACTTAGGGCTCTTTCCAGCCGTTAGGTACTCCTACCTACCCAAAGTTATTTTTTCCTTTGGCACAAACACTACTACCATTTCAGGTAGTGCGAGCATGGACTTTCCTCTAGTTTCCCAGCGATTATCCAGGTCAGTTTTAATATTTATTTTATTTCTCTAGGGTCTTTCCCTAATTTATATAATGCTTGTTCTAATGATGATATTCTCTTTAATAAATCAATATTTGCGTAAGAAAGTTCAACACCATCAGGAACATCTTTTAATTTTTCAACTAATATAGCATTATTAGCTTCTAAAACCGCATTTTTTTCTTTTAAAGAAGAAATTTCTTGATTAAGTGACTCTATAAATTTTTCATTTTTAATCAAAAATTGATCAACAGAAACATAATCAGAAACAATTTCATCAAGAAAAGAATCAACTTCTAAAGCATCATAACCAGCTTTATTACAACCAAATTGATGTTCGACAATTAAGTCAGCACTTTTCTTTAATAAAAGTTTCATAATATTCTCCTTCAAAACAATATAATTATACTAAAATTATTTTTATAGTGCAAAAGAAATGAACCAATAATAATATAATCAATGAGCTATATGATATATAAAATGTTTTATTTATTTAAAGATATTAAATATTTGTTATAAAAAATTATTTTTTCGATTATTATTAAATTATAAAAACAAAAATGGAGGAACAAATGAGTACAGTAGTTATAACAGGTTCAGCAAGAGGATTTGGCTATGAACAAGCAAAAAAATTTAAAGAATTAGGTTTTAATGTATGTATATCTGACATAAATGAAAATACGCTTAATAATGCATTAAAAAACTTACAAGAAATTAATAAAGAAAACACAGAAGTAATTGCAAAATTATGTAACGTTACTAATTATCAAGATTTAATCGATTTATTTGATTTTGCAAAAGAAAAATTTGGTTCTATCGATATATGGATAAATAATGCAGGTGTAAATCAACCTGATAAACCAGTATATGAATTAACAAAAGAAGAAATTGATTTTATGATTGATATTGATTTAAAAGGCACGATATATGGTTCAAAAATTGCTTTTGCAAAAATGAAAGAACAAGGATATGGACAAATATATAATATTGAAGGATATGGCTCAAATGACGCAATGATGTTAGGACTTTCAATTTATGGAACCACCAAAAGAGCAGTTACATACTTTACGCAAGCATTAGCAAAAGAATCAAAAGAATTAACAAATGGAAATGTTAAAGTTTGTAGATTAACTCCTGGTATTATGATCACCGATTTTATAAAAACAGCGAATGGTGGTTCTACGCATATTGAATTAAAAGAAAAGACAAAGAAAGTGTATAACATCTTAGGTGATTATCCGAAAACAATTGTTGATTACTGCGTTCCAAAAATGATTAAAAATAAAAAGAACAATGCTAATATAGTTTGGTTAACAAATAGAAGAGCATTTTGTAGATTTTTAACAGCGGGTTTCAAAAAAAGAAATTTCTTTGAATAAAACAAATAAACTCCTTGTAAATACCTCTACTTGGAGTTTATTTTTTTAATTGATTTTATATAGAAATTATTAATTAACTTACATTGCTACTTGTACTTGAATAGCAGCATTGGCAAACTTGTAATAAATTCAAATTAGAAACAACATTAATAACTCTTCTTTCAAAGCAACAGCAAGCACAGAATGTAATAATTGCACGCGTATATACATATCGTTTATATTCCATTACAACAACTGTATAAGTAACAACAGAGCTACCTCCAGCTTCTATATCACCAAGAGATATTTGATCTAGATTCTCAACATCTACACTTTGTCCATTAACGGTTACTGAATTAGACACAATTGCTAGTACTCCATCAAGAGGAACTGTTAAAATTGCATTCTTTATTGTCATATCAGTAGTATTAGTAACAGTTACAGTATAAGTAACTCTAGAACAAATTGTTGCAATATTAGTGCTAGCTTCTGATACAACACTAACTCCACAATCAATATAATTATTTGTAGGTTGAACAACTTGACAACATGGGTCAATTCTTGTTTTAGTTTTATTACAGCAACGATTAAACATATATTCACCATCTTTCAAATGAATTTTTATAAATCCATTCAATTATTTATATGTAATATTTTTTTTCTTGTGTATTTAATTATTAAGTTAAAAATAGTATATTTATTCTTTAATCTTTTTCATTTATTTTTTTTTATTATTAATTTATACTAACTAGTGGAGATTAAAATGAAAGCTATTAGTAAATTATTAAAAAAACACGAAACAGTTGTATTCTTAGATTTTGAAGGAACACAATACACACATGAGATTATTGCAATAGGAGCAATAAAATGTAAAGTTGATGAAAATGGAATTATTATTGATAAAGATAAAACTGGTTTTAAAGCATATGTTCAAGCAAAAAATCCTGTAGGAAAAATTATTACTGAAATGACTTCTATATCAGATGCTACTTTAGAAGAAAAAGGTATGCCAGTAGATGTTATGCTTGAAAAATTTAAAGCATATGTTCATGAAGATTTAAAAAATGTATCGTTCATCGTATTTGGAACAAATGATGCTAAAATGATTTTTGAAACAAATAGATTTTCTAGACCTAGAAATGCATATATATTTAAACAAATAATCCCAAACATTGTCGATTATCTAGCATTTTTATCACAATACTGTAGAGATGACAATCTATCATCTTATTCGTTAACAAATTATCTAAAACTATTTAATGGTACTCCTATTGGTGTAAGCCATGATCCTTTAAATGATGCGATAGATTTAATGAATTTATATGAAAATGTATTAAATAACCCTGAAATACTTTTAAGCGAATATAAAAAGATATTACTAAAGCAAAAAATGTTTCCAGAACCAGTAAAAAAAGTTATTAAAGCATTACTTGAAGAAAAAGATATTTCGTCAGATACATTTAATGATTTTCTTTATGAATATCTTTCATAAAAAAACTATATTTTTACATACTAGTAATAGGCTCAAGGAGGAAAGATGATTAATTATCCTTATAAAAAGAATGATGATATGTTAACAAGTAAAGAAGATAATCATATCAACTATGCAAATAGAGGTATGGATTTTGAACGTGCAGTTAATCTTTCTAACAATTACTATAAAGATAATGATATGGCATTAATTTATAAACGCCCTACTCCAATACATATTGCTAAAGTTGATTATAAAAATGTAAGAATAAAAGATGCATATTTTGAAAAGAAATCAACAACGGATTATAATGGTGTTTATAAAGGAAAATACATCGATTTTGAATGCAAAGAAACAAAATCATTAACATCATTATCTTTAAATAATATTTCATTGCATCAAATTAATCATTTAGAAAAAGTTAATTTGCATGGTGGAATAGCATTCTTTTTAATATATTTTTCAACATTAAATGAAGTATATCTTTTGGATGCAAAATATATTATAGATATAAGTCACAAAAAAGAAAAAAAATCTATTCCATATTCATTTATTAAACAATATGGAATAGAAGTAAAACAAGGATATATACCTCGTTTAGAATACCTTGATGCCATAGAAAAGGTATATTTTAATGAGGAAAATAAAGCATTATATAAATAAAACTTTTTATTACTTTTGTATATTTTATTTTATAACTTTTTTAGGCATTATTGCTTATTTTTATTATGCAATTAATACTATAGAATCAAGAGAAATTGAAGTAATCAAAGAAACAAAATCAACTTTAATTTATGATTCTAGCAATAGATTAATCGAGGACTTTAATCAAGACATTGATAATAACGTTAAATATGAAGATTTACCTTCACATTTAATAAATGCATTAATTAGTATCGAAGATAGAAACTTTTTTAAACATAGTGGAATCGATTACTCTAGCATTCTTCGTTCTTTAATAAACAATATTACTTCTTCTACAAGACAAGGTGGAAGTACAATTACTCAACAATTGGTTAAAAATCTATTATTATCTTCAGATATTTCCTATAAAAGAAAAATTCAAGAAGCATATCTTGCTACTTCTCTTGAACAAATATACACAAAAGAGCAATTATTAGAGCTATATTTTAATAGAATATACTTTGATGCAACAACGCCAGGAATAAAATATGCCGCATATAGATTTTTTAATAAAGATGTTAGTTTACTTAATTTAGCTGAATGTGCTTTACTTGTTGGACTTGTAAAATCACCATCCTATTATTCACCTTTTAAATACATTGAAAAAACAAATGAAAGAAAAAATATTGTTTTAAAATGTATGCTAGAAGAAAACTATATTACAATAAACGAATACAACAATGCATGTTCTATTCATGCATCAAATTTTGTAATAGATAAAGGTTCAAACTATAAAGAAAAAACTTATGATTTTCAAGCATATTTAGATATTGTTTATTCTGAAGTCGAAAGAATAACTGGTTATTCACCATTTTCAAAACCAATGAAAATTGTTACTTATTTAGACACATCTTTACAACATTATTTAGATAATATTGAAGCAAATAAAATAATAAATTTTAGTGATGATATTACTCAAATTGCGGCTTCTGTAATCGATAATAATACAGGTGGAATTATTGGAGTTATAGGTGGAAGAAATTATAATGGTATGCGTTTATATAACAGAGCTTATAATATGTTAAGACAGCCCGCTTCAACAATGAAACCTATATTTACATATGCACTTGCCATGGAATATTTAAATTATAATGAATATACTTTAGTAGAAGATAAACCATATACTTATCCTAATACAAATATATCTATTCATAATGCAGATAAAAAATATTTAGGTGATATATCTCTTACAGACGCTATCGGATATTCAAGAAATACGTCAACCTTATATACATTAGAGAAAGTTATAAACAAAATCGGCTTAGAAAAAACTATAAACTATCTTAAATCGATTAATTTAATGGATAATGGTACTTTTTCTTATCCATATGCAATTGGAGGAATGACTTATGGAATATCCCCTATTAACTTATGTGGAGCATATTCATTACTACCAAGAAATGGAATATATATTAAACCAAGTGTCATTAAATCAATAACATTTTTAGATGATAATATTGAAGTATATAACCATTCAAATGTAGATAAGAAAAAAGTTTTATCTTCTGAAGCAAGTTATTTAATTAACTCAACATTAGAAAATATTAGAAAACAAAACCATTTAAATATTAACTATGCGTTTCCAAGTAATATTGACTGTGTTGGAAAAACAGGCACAAATGCTTACGATGAAAAAATAATAAAACAATATAACTATCCTTCAAATGCAGATAGAGATAGCTGGTTCGCGGGTTATTCTAAAAACTATACGGTTGTTACTTGGTCAGGATTTGATGAACCAAAAATCGATGAAAAAACGTATTTTGGTTATAATGATGAAAGAAGAAAATATCCTAAAGATATGTTTAAAAAAATAATATCGTTTTTAGAAATAGATAATCAAAAATTACTTAATATACCAAATACTATGACTCAACAAGATGTCGTTATTTTAAAAGATAAAATATATTTACCTAATGATTTTGTTCCTAAATCACTAATTAAAAAAATAACAATCAAAAAAAGTGATATGATAAATGAAATATTACCATATCCGGTATTTAAAGAATTAACTCCAATATCCGCATTAAATATGCAAGATGAGATATTTTTATCTATGCCAGAATTAGAAAATGATATGTATGAACCTATTTTAGGTAATAAAATATATATAGTCGAATATAATGACGTAGATAATAATTCATATATAAAAGATTTTGAGGTCGATGAATTTATGATACCGATTTATAACGATATATATGAAATAAAGATAAAAGAAACATACAAGAAAAATACTTCTATAAGCAGTGAGCCATTTACTATATCTTCATATTATTAAAATATAAGCAAATTTCACATAATTTACAATTATCACACTTTGGTTTTTTACTTGTACAATAATATCTTCCAAAATGAATAAGTTGATGATGTAAAAGAATATATTTTTCTTTTGGAAATACTTTTTCTAATTTCTTTTCAATAACTATAGGTTTATCATTTTGCAAACATAATCCTAATCTTTTAGCTACTCTTTCAACATGCGTATCTACCGCGATAGAAGGAATATTAAAAAGTTCAGCACGAACAACATTCGCTGTTTTAATTCCTACTCCACTTAAAGAAGTCAATTTTTCTATTTCCATAGGAACTTTATAATCATATTTTTCTATTAGTTCCTTAATAATAAGCTTAGCATTCTTGGCTTTTGTTTTTGAAAGTCCAATCGGATGAATTATTTTTTCTAATTCATCTTCTTTTAATTCATCAAGTTTATCTAAAGTATCATACTTATTAAACAACTTACTAGTAACATCATTAACTTTTTTATCTGTCGTTTGAGCAGAAAACATAACCGCTAAAAGAAGTTCATAATCTTTATTATAATTTAATTCACATGATGCATCTTTTAAAATAAAATCTAAATAATTTACTATTAGTAATTCATTATTAGTCATTTTTCACCCAATTATATGAAGCAATTTCTAAAGCTTCATCTATATCTTTTTTGTTTTTTTCAGATATTAAAGAATACCCTTCTTTTTTTATATCAGAACTAGATATCATTTTTAATATCATTTTATCAACACTTCTTATAGTAACTCTTTTTGATTTTGCTGCGCATTCATTTAAAGCGGATATAATAACATCTTTAGAAATACCTTCTTGGAACCATCCTCTTATAGAATCTAATTCAAGAGGAGTCAATGTTCTATTTAATACATGTTCAAATGCTTCAAAAACGTTTTTACCTTCATTATCAAGATCATCAAGTAAGTCTGATGGTGCAACATTTAATAAACTATTTTTAATAAACTCTATAATTCTATTTTTTGTAGGCTTTAAACTAGTAACTAAAATGCCATTTATTGTTTCATAAGTTAAAAATTTTCTATCTATTAATGAAACAAGCAATGTATCTATTATTTTTTCATCAATATTCATTTTTAAAACCAATTGTTCAGCAGTTATTAAACTAGGTGATTCTTTTTCAACATTATCAATTAAAAGTAAAATGATTAATTCATTTTCACTTAAACCTAATTGCTTATAATTCTCTATTAATATATATCTATAGTCTAATTGCTCAATTTTAATAACGTCCATAATATCATCCTCTTTTTTCATTTTACATTCTATATAATATTCATTTATTCTTTCAATAGATTTATGAAATAATCATAATACATTTTGTCTCTTTTTTTCTTATTTTTAATATTATAATATTTTTCATCTTTTAATATTAAGTGATCATAAAAAAATATATTGTTATTATTATTTATTTTACTTTCTATATTATTTTTATTAATAATATATGCAATATCATTATTATTCTTAATTAATTCAGTTTTACTAACTTCAATTAATATAATATATTTATTACCAAACATTTTAGTTATTTTTTCATAATCTAAAGTACTTTCTACATAATTATTATATAAAAATATATTTTTCTTTAAATTAATAAGTTCATTTTCATCATTTATTTTTATTATATTAATAAATGAATTATTATTAATTATGTCATTTAACAAATCAATAAAATTATTTTTATATAATATATAATTTAAATTCTTTTCAAATGAAGCAATAGTTTTAAGTGGAACCACATTATTGATACCATACTCATTTATTAACAAATTCATTTTTTCTTTATTTTTTACTTTTTTTAATTCTTCATTTATTTTTACATTTTTTATATTAATTAGTAACTCTTTATTTTTAAATATTGCTTCATTTAATTTTTTTTCAATATTAAAATCTAAATCAGCCGCAAACCTAAGTGCTCTAACAATTCTTAAAGGATCTTCTTTTATTCTAACATTAGGATCACCTATGCACCTAATGATTTTATTTTTTAAATCGCTTAGTCCATTTGCATAGTCAAATATATTTCCATCTACATCCATATATAACGCATTAATTGTAAAATCTCTACGCATAAATTCATCTTTAGGATAATTAACTTTTTCTAGAATAGAAGGATGCCTATAATCAGCATATTCATTTTCTTTTCGCATAGATGTTATATCAAATACTTTATCATTAAAAATAAATTTACCTGAACCCATTAATTTATAAATACATTTTACTTTTAAAAACTCTTTTATATCATCAATAGATGCATTAGTTGCTAAATCACAATCATCAAAACTACCTTTTAATAAATAATCTCTAACGCTTCCTCCAACTAAAAATAAATCAAATCCATTCTTTTTAAACAATAATGCTAATTCTTTATAAACATCTAATACCAAAAATAATCTCTCCTTATACATATTGCTTGACAATCAAAAATAAAAATAATAAAATAACAATTGCTGTTGGGCAGTTAGCTCAGCTGGGAGAGCATCTGTTTGACGTACAGAAGGTCGGCGGTTCGATCCCGTCACTGCCCACCATTAAGCAAATATAATCTAGAATTCGTTCTAGATTTTTTTATTTTCAATCATATTAATTAAGTTTTTAAAATACTTATATGAACTAACCATATCTTCTTTTTTAACACCTTCAAAAACTAAAAACGCATTAGGACAACTTTTATAAATTAATGGAAGCATTTTATCCCAACCCATTATTCCTTTACCTATTTCTACTTGAATTAATTTATCATTTTGCACAATAAAATCTTTAATATGAAATACTTTTATTTTTTCACCAAATAAAGATAAGCATTCATTTAAAATGTTAAATCTCTCTTCATAATTACCAATATATAAATAATTAAAAACATCAACAATTATTTGAAAATGGCCATTATCTAGTTCATCAAATAGTCTCTTTAATAAACTAGGTTTATATATACAATGTCCATAAGCCCCTTCAATTGCAACATTGCTATTAACTTCTTTTGCATAATCTAATAATTCTTTAACAATTCTTTTAACTTCTTGATATGCGCTTTCTTCTCTATTTAATGGATTATATGTCCATGAATCATCATTAAATGAACCTGTTTCAGTTCCAACATAAGAGCAATCGAACTGATGAGCAAAAGAAAGATGATCTTTAAATTTATCAATGAATGTATTAACTTTTTCTTTATTTGAATGAACAGGATTAAAATATGCTCCAAGCATCATAACTTTTAAATTATGATTTTTAAAAGCTTTAGCCATACTATTTATTTTATCATTGGTAAGTGTCCCTTTTAATCCGCTTTCACCCTCTATTGCTTTATTAATAACAAATTGAACGCCATCAAATCCTATCTCTTGCGCATTTTTTGCTAATGTTTCAGCATCTTTTTTTCCTAAATCATGAAGACGTACTCCTAAAAACATATAATAATCTCCTTTTTTTTTCACCATTTTAGTTTATCATTTTAAGCAAAATAAAACATCGTTTTTACTCGATGTTTTAATAAATATCATTATCAATTAATTGTTTTGATTCTTTATCTTTTATTTCACAAACCCCTGCATCTGTTGTAATAAATAATGATGCAATAGAGGATGCATAAAGTATTGCACTTCTTGTTACTTTTGTCGGATCTATAATTCCTTTTTCATACATATTAACAAATGTTCCTATTTTAGCATCAAAACCAATATTTTTTGAAACATTCATTTGCATTTTTAATATAGAATCAGCATCATATCCAGAATTAGACGCAATTTGAAAGAAAGGTTTTTTTAATGAATCTAATACAATATTAATTCCTTCATCAATATCTTTATTGTTTGTGTATAATTTATCTTTTATTTTTTTATACACTTCAATTAATGATACTCCACCTCCTAAAACAATTCCTTCACTAATCGCAGCACTTGTAGCATTTAAAGCATCCTCTATTCGCATCTTTTTTTCTTTTAACTCAGTTTCAGTAAGTGCACCAACTCTAATTACACCTATACCTAATGATAATTTTGCGATTCTTTCTTTCAATTTTTCTTTTATATATTCATCTTGTTCATTATTATATAAAGATTGCAATTCAGTAATCTTATCATTTATTTCATCTTTATTACTTCTACCTTCCATAATAATGGTTTCATCTTTATTAACAATTATTTTTTTAGCCATTCCTAAATCATCAAGTGTAATATTTTTTAATTCCATTAATAAATCAGAAGATATCACTTTTCCTCCTACCATTAAAGCAATATCCTCTAATGCCGCAGTTCTACTTTCTTTGAATTCAGGTGCAGAAGTAACTACAACATTTAAAGTGCCTCTCATTTTGTTTAATACAAGAGTAGATATAACATCGTTATCAAAATCATCTGCAATAACTAATAATGGTTTATTTTGTTCTACTAATTCCTGAAGAATATGAACTATTTCTTGTATATTATTAATTTTTTTATCTGTTATTAAAATATAGCAATCTTCTAATATTGCAGACATTTTTTCTTTATTTGTTACCATATAAGGTGAATAATATCCTTTTTTATATTGATATCCATTTACATATTCAAAATAAGTATTTGTACCTTTTGATTCATCAACAGATATTACACCATTTTTACCAACACTTTTTATTGCATCTTTAATAATCTTTCCTATTTCATTTGAAGAAGATGAAATAGTTGCAACAGATTCAATTTCCATATCTGTTTCGACTTTCATTGACATTTTTAATAATTCATCACTAACACTTTTTGAAGCAATTTCAATTCCTTCTTTTAATAAAACAGGATTAAATCCATTTGATAATGCCTCTACTCCTTTATGAATCATTGATTGAGCTAAAACAGTCGCAGTTGTTGTACCATCTCCTGCTTCATCATTAGTTTTAGAAGCAACTTCATAGATTAGTTTAGCCCCCATATTTTCAAAACAATTATCTAATTCTATTTCCTTAGCAATTGTTACACCATCATTAGTTATAAGAGGAGAACCAATTCCTTTATCTAATGCAACATTTCTACCTTTTGGTCCTAAAGTTATTTTTACGGTATCAGCGATTTTATCAACACCAATAAGCATTAATTTACGTACTTCTTGAGAGAATTTAATTTCTTTTGCCATATTAGTCAGTCTCCTTAATAAACAATTCCTAGTACATCTTCTAATTGTATTAAAAGATATTTTTGTTCATTTTCAACATATTCTGTAACAGCGTAATCTCTATATATTATTTTATCTCCTATTTTTATATCAATATTTTTATCTTTAAAAAGTGGAATAGCAACAACAACAGCAACGTTAGATTTTTTCTTTTCGTTATCACTTACTAAAATGATATCTTTAATTTTCTTTCTAGTTTCGTCTGGCTTTAAAACGATATAATCATTAATTGGTTTAATCATATTTTTCCTTTCATTAATCTATAAAATTATATGATTAAAATAACGATTATATGTTTTATTAATTTTTTATTCCTTCAGATAATAGTTTATCCGATATTAAAGCAATAAATTCACTATTTGTTGGTTTTTCATTTTTTGAATAAATTTGCATACCAAAAATCGAATTAACATAATCTATTTTACCTCTTGACCAAGATATATCAATCGCATGCCTTATAGCTCTTTCTACTCCGTGCGATGTCGAATTTGTTCTAATAGCAACTTCCGGATACAATCCTTTAGTAATTGAAAATACTAAATCAGGTTTTTCAATAGCAATAAATATTGCTTCTTTTAACATTTTAAAACCAACGATGTTCGCAGGAATTCCAATTGAATGTAATATATTTGATATTCTTTCGTTTAATTTATTTTTGCTATCATCATTAATTTTTTGAGAAAATTGTTCTTCTTTTCTAGTAACAATTAATTCTTCATTTATTATTTCATCCGGGTATTCATTATCTTCTATAATTTCATGATTAACAATATCAATGATTCTTTCTTTTAATACATTATTTGAAAATGGTTTTACTAAATAATATTTAGCACCAAGCGAAAAAGCCTTTTTAATAAAATAATCATCATTTAAACTACTTACTATCAAGTATTTTGTTTTTTTATTATTAAGAAGACTTCTATTTAATAATTCAAAGCCATCCATTTCAGGCATAATTAAATCTAATACTACAATATCAGGTGATAAAGATGAAATAATTTTTATTCCCTCTTCACCATTATTAAAAGCACCTAATACATCAAATCTTTTATCATCTTTCAAACAAGTCGATATCATATTTGCCATTAATACATTGTCTTCTATAATAACTACTTTTATTTTTCTCATAAAATAGTCCTTCCTTTATAGAATAATTTTAACATATTATAATTATCCTTATTACATAAATCGTATGACAAAAAACGACTAAATCTAGCCGTTTTTTTACATTTTAACATTAAATACGATTAATTATTTATTAATAAATCTAAAGATAACGATAATGCTATTATAAGCCATAAAATATAAGGAACTAATAAATAAGAATACTTTTTCTTTTTAACTAATAATTTAACAAATAAATATATAACAATTAATAAAAGAACTATAATATCAATAAAAGAAATAACTAAATTATTTAATCCAAAAAAGATAGGTACAAACAATAAATTAATAAATAATGATATCCAAAATAACTTTATAATTTCTTTTACATCTCGATCTTTTTTTAAAAAATAATAAAATATTCCGTTTAATAAATATAGTATAGACCATACAATCGGAAATGTAATAGAGGGAACCTTAATAGTTCTATTTAAACTATTAATAAAATTAAAATTATCTTTATAAATTAAAGATATAACCACACCAAGAAATAAAGGAATTAAAATATAAAACAAAGATTTAAATAGTTTTTTCATATTACTATTTTATGTATTATTAAAAATTTATATGACAAATTTTAAGGACCGTATTTTTATCAAAAAAGTCAAAAAAAAAACATCTCTTAGATGTTGAATTTCAAATGGTGGGCCTAAAAAGACTTGAACTTTCGACCTCACCCTTATCAGGGGTGCGCTCTAACCAACTGAGCTATAGGCCCATTCGCTTAATTATGATATTACATTAAAAGTATAATTGCAACACTTTTTTTCAAAAAGATGATTTTTTTGTTAATTAAGCAATTAATAAATAATGAATGTGTTAAGTATTTTTACTTGACACATAATTATTATTGATATAGAATATTTATTGTTTGAAAAAAACAATTTAGGAGGATTTTAAAATGGTAAAAATTCGTTTAACAAGAACTGGTCGTAAATTAGATCCATCATATCGTATCGTTGTTGCAGATTCACGTTCTCCACGTGATGGACGTTATATCGAACAAGTTGGTTTCTTTGATCCAAATATGAAAGAAAATGGATTAAAACTAGATGAAGAAAGAATCATCAATTGGTTAAATAATGGTGCTGTACCATCTGATACAGTTAAATCTATTCTTTCAAAACAAGGCATTTGGAAAAAATTTACTGATTCTAAAAAGAAAGGTGAATAATACGTGGATTATATAAGTATTATTCATCAATTTATCGATCCAATTATTTCAAATCCAGAAAACATAGAAATTTGTGAAGAAGAAAGTAAATCAAAAAAAGATAGACTTTTTGTTATACGTTGTAGCAGTGAAGATATGGGTAAATTGATTGGAAAACGCGGAATTACCGCGGATGCGATAAGAGAAGTTATTTCAATCGCAGGTAAAAATAATAGTGAACACATTCACATTAAAATTACATCTATTGAAAATAACGCAGAAATTGAAGAAGAAAAAACAGAAGAAAATAAAGACTGCTAAACTGCTTTACTAAAACATGAATTCAACATAGATTAAGTATCTATGTTGTTTTTTTAAACAGAAAAATCAATGAATTAGTTGTAAATCTTGAATTCATTAAATACTGTTATTTATAATAATT
Organism: uncultured Erysipelotrichaceae bacterium; assembly: GCA_964456095.1. Lineage (GTDB taxonomy): Bacteria > Bacillota_I > Bacilli_A > RFN20 > CAG-449 > CANRPC01. Next base: position 9,982 of record CAYVZF010000009.1, on the reverse strand, counting down.
TTGAGGTAAACATATGGAATATTTAAAACTAGGAACAATATTAAAAACAAGAGGATTAAAAGGTCAAGTTAAGGTATATTCGACAACAGAATTTGCTCTTGATAGATATAAAAAAGGCAACAATGTAATATTAAAAAACAATGAAACTAATGAAATAAAAGAATTTGAAATCGAATCTTTTTCTAGTGATGGTCAATTCGATTATTTAACATTTAAAGGCTATAACACTATTGAATCTATTACACCTTTTCTTAAATATGATATTTTAATTATTAAAGAAGAAAATCCTCTTCCTAAAAATATGTATTATCATCAAGATTTAATTAATTGTGAAGTATATAGCGATAATTCTTTAATTGGTAAAGTAATTGAAGTAGAAGAATATACTTCAAAAAAATCATTAAGAATATTATTAAATAATAATAAAACATTATTATTACCATTTATCAAAGTTTTCATAAAAAAAGTTGATATTGATAATAAAAGAATAGATGTTAATTTAATAAAAGGAATGATAGAAGAATGAAAATAACAATATTAACATTATTCCCTGATTTTTTTAATGATCCATTAAATACTTCAATAATTAAAAGAGCTAAAAGTAAAGGAATTATCGAATTTGAAATAATTAACATTAGAGATTTTACATTAGACAAAAATAAAAGAGTAGATAATCCTCCAACAGGTGGAGGTGCTGGATTAATAATGCAATGTCAACCAATAGTAGATGCATTAAAATCAGTAAAAAAAGATAATTCATATGTTATTTTACCTTCTCCAAGAGGAAAGAAATTTTCTCAAGAAGATGCTTTAAAACTAAAAAATAAAGACCATATAATATTTATATGTGGTCATTATGAGGGAATAGATGAAAGAATAAGTGCATATGTTGATGAATTCTTTTCACTAGGTGATTTTATATTAACAGGTGGAGAAATACCTGTCTTAGCATTTTCTGATAGCATTTTAAGATTATTAGATGGCGCGATTACATCGGAATCATTAAATGATGAATCTTTTAATAATAACTTATTAGAATATCCTCAATATACTTTACCATATGAATATGAAGGAAAGAAAATACCAGATATCTTATTTTCCGGAAATCATCAAGCGATAAATAAATGGAGAAAAAAACAAAGTTTATTATTAACTCAAAAATATCGGCCTGATTTATATGCTAAATATAATTTAACAAAAGAAGATAAAAAACTTCTTCAAGAAGAAGGAGTCGCAAAATGGGAAAAAGAAGCAATAGAAAAAGGAAAAAAATTTATTAAATGATTTTTTTCCTTCTTTTTTTATCTTTTAGCTTTTTTCATATATGCAGGCATTTCTTTCATCATTTTCTTCATTTGTTCAAATTGATTTAATAATTTATTAATGTCTGCTGAAGTAGTTCCACTTCCACGAGCAATTCTTTGTTTTCTTGAATTTTTTAATATTTCCGGATGTTTTCTTTCTTTTGGTGTCATCGAACGAATAATAGCTTTAACTTTTTTCATTTGTGAATTTGCTTTTTCTTCATCTTCATCTGAAATATTCGGCATACCAGGAATCATTTTAACTAATTTACCTAATGAACCAAGTTTGTTAATTTGTTCCATTTGAGCTAACATATCATCTAAATCAAATGTTCCTTTCATCATTTTATCTGCAGCCTTTTTTGCGGATTTTTCATCTATTTCTTCTTGTACTTTTTCAACAAGAGAAACAACATCACCCATTCCTAATATTCTATCAGCCATTCTATCAGGATGGAATATTTCCAAATCATCTAGTTTTTCACCAACACCTATATATTTAATTGGTATTCCTGTTAAATGCTTAATAGATAAAGCAGCACCTCCACGAGAATCACCATCTAATTTAGACATAATCATACCTGTCAAGTGTAATTTTTCATTAAATGCATTAGCAACATTTACTGCATCTTGTCCTGCCATAGCATCGACTAAAAGCAATTCTTCATCTGGATGAACAGCATTTTCTATATCAACTAATTCTTGCATTAATACTTCATCAATTTGAAGTCTACCTGCAGTATCTATAATAACTGCATCATATTTTTCTGTTTTTGCTTTTTCTACTGCTTTAATTGCTATTTCTACTGGACTAACATTATTACCAAGTGAGAAGAAATCTATTTCAAGTTGTTTTGCAATTGTTTCTAATTGATCTATTGCAGCAGGTCTATAAATATCACCAGCGACAAACAACACTTTTTTTGCAAGTTTTCTTTTCATTAAACGACCTAATTTACCTGCAGTTGTAGTTTTACCAGAACCTTGTAAACCAACCATCATAATAACTGTAGGTCTATGTGATACAAAATTTAATTCACATTGATCTGCACCTAATAATTTTACAATTTCATCATGAACAATTTTAACAAGCATTTGTCCAGGAGATACTTTTTTTATTACCTCTTGTCCTAATGCTTCTTCTTTAACTCTATTAGTAAATTCTTTAACAACTTTGAAATTAACATCTGCCTCTAATAAAGCGGTTCTTATTTCTCTTAACATTTCATCCATGTTAGCTTCTGTCAATTTAGATTGTCCTCTTAATTTTTTTATAATAGAGGACATTCTATCACTCAACGATTCAAATGCCATATTAGTTAGTCTCCCTTCAATTTATCATAAACTTCTTTGCTTATTTTATTAGCTTTTAATAATTTTTTAAGCGTAGATAAATATTTGTTTCTTTTTTCATATAAGTGTAATTTATTTTCATAATCAATCAATGATTCTTCTGCTTTTTTTAAAGCATCATAAACAGCATTTCTTGATACATTTTCATTTTCTGCAATTTCAGATAAACTCAAATTATTTTCATAATAATCAATTATCATTTTCTTTTGTCTATTTGTTAATAATTCACCATAATAATCAAATAATTCGTTTATATATATAGTTTTATCTAGTGTTAAATCCATTAGAATATCCACCAATAAATAAATGAAAATAACATCAAAATGACAAACCATTTTGCGATTGTGCCATGAAATTTAGGATCTTTTAATTTTTCTAAATTAACTCCTTTATATCTTACAATTGTAAAAACAATTGAAAGAACTAAATTAATTAATGTTTCAGAAATATAAGGATTAAAGTCTAAATATACTTGAAATAAGTAACTTAAACCATATTGTAATGCCAAAAGTAAAATAATATATATTACAAAACCCATTTAATCATCCTCCTTTCCAACACATAAGCCATATAAATATTGATCTAAGTCGAATTCTTCTAAATCTTCCATCTTTTCGCCTAAACCGATAAATCTAACCGGCACTCCTAATTCATCTCTTATTGAAAGAATTATTCCACCTTTACTTGTCCCATCCATTTTTGTGATAATTACACCACTTAATGTCGTACACTCTTTAAATGCTTTTGCTTGAATTACACCATTTTGTCCCGTCGTAGCATCGATTATTAAAAATACATCATGTGGTGCGGATGGTATTTCTTTAGAAATAACCCTTTTCATTTTTGCAAGTTCGTTCATTAAGTTAATTTTATTTTGTAATCTACCTGCAGTATCACAAATAATTAAATCGACGTTTTTATTCTTTCCATAAACCATACCATCATAACAAACAGAGGCAGGATCTTGATTTTCTTTTCCTACAACAATATCACAGTTAAGTCTATCAGCCCATACTTTTAATTGTTCTGTTGCGCCCGCTCTAAAGGTATCGCCAGCAACTAAAAGTACTTTTTTATTTTGTTTAATATATCTATATGCAAGTTTTGCGATCGTAGTGGTTTTTCCTACTCCATTAACTCCAACCACTAAAACAACAGTAGGACCTTCTTTTGAAAAACTTATTTCTGTTTCAATATCACTACCAGTTGAAGCATAGGAAACAAACATTTTATCAACCAATATTTCGTTAATAGAACTCGGATCATCTACATTTTGAAGCATTGCTTCTTTTTTTGTAGCATCAATTATTTCATAAGTTAATTTGACACCAACGTCTGCTTCAATTAATATTTCTTCAACTTCTTCAAAATATTCATCGTTAACTTTTTGATATCTTGAAGTTAATGCTTTTAATTTATCTGTAAAATTTTTACGAGATTTATCAAGTCCTACAACATACTTTTCTTTTTGTGCGACTGACTTACCAAATACTTTTTCTTTTAAAAACTTAAATAATCCCATTACTTCACCCTCTTTGATAATGCATCTCGTGCCGCATCTTGTTCTGCTTTCTTTTTTGAACTTCCTTTACCATGACCTAAAACAATATTTTCATAAATAGCTTCAACAAAAAAAGTTTTGTTTTGTGCAGGTCCAATTTCATTAACAACACGATATACTACCGTTCCCCTTTTATCTGTTTGAACATCTTCTTGTAATTTTGATTTATAATCTGTTACTGAATCTAAATCAAAAGATAAAATATCATCTAGCATAATATTTTTAATTAATTCATATGTTTTATCATAACCTAAATCCAAATAACATGCCCCAATAAATGCTTCAAATACATCTTCAAGTATTTTCGATGAATCTCTTCCACCTGAAAGAATTTCACCATGACCTAATCTAATTGCATCACCAAACTCATATTCTCTAGCATAATTAGCTAATGATTTTCCACATACTACTGCCGCGCGTAATTTAGTCATTATTCCTTGTGATAAATCAGGATAATTATTAAAAATCAAATCTGCGACAACTATATCTAAAACAGCATCACCCATAAATTCAACTCTTTCATAATCTGTTGAATCAGAATTTTCATGAACATATGATGAATGTGTAAAAGCTTGTTCATAATACTTTTTATCTTTAGCAACAATATTAAATCTATTTAAAATGTTAAGATAACTTTTCATTTGCTTTAATTTCCTCTTTTATTTTATTAACAACATCTTTTCTAACCATTTTTGTAGCAAGCTTAATAGCGTTATAAAATGAAAATGCATCACTTGATCCATGCCCTTTAACCGCGACACCATTAATACCAAGCAACATTGCTCCACCAATACTTCTGTAATCCATTATTTCACTAATTTTATCAAAACCTTTTTTTGAAAAAATGTATCCGATTTTAGTAAAAATATTAGTCATAAACGCTTGTTTAATTAATGTTTTCATCATTGAAGCAGAACCTTCCGCTGTTTTTAAAAATACATTACCTGCATATCCACCAGTAACCAAAACATCAACATCACCATTTAATGCATCTCTACCTTCTATATTTCCCATAAAACCTTCAAAGTTAATTTCTTTTAAAATTTTATGTGCTTCTTTTACTTCTGGTGAACCTTTTTTCTCTTCAGCACCATTTGAAAGAAGATAAACTTTAGGATTTTCATTATTCATTACTATATGATTATATATTTTACCCATTGTAGCAAATTGTACTAAATGTTGAGCACTATTCTCGTTATTAGCGCCTATATCTAAGACTGTCATTAATTTCCCTGTTTTAGTTGGGAATGGAGTTACAAGAGCGGCACGTTCCACTCCTTCAATTAATCTCATTTTAATTGTAGTAAGCGATATAAAACCACCTGTTGATCCAGCAGTTACAACAGCATCTAGTCCTTTTTCTTTTACTAATGATACAGCTTTTGTCATAGAGGCATTTCTCATTCTAACAGCCTCTAGTGCACCTGTTTCCATAGGCAAAACATCATTAGCCTCTACTACTTCGACTCTTGAATTATTTTCAAACTGAGCTAAATCCTCTTTTTTACCAACTAAATATAAAAATACATCGTCGTATTCCTTATCATTTAGAAAAGAAATAACACCTTCTGATAAAACTTTTGGACCATTATCAGATCCCATCATATCTACTGCAATCCTAATCATAATTTTTTCTCCTTCTTTTTATTATAACAAATATAATTTTTAATATTAAATATTAATTTAATATTTACAAATATCTAAACCTCAACGAGTTTAATATATTCCATTTCTTCTTCTATCATTTTGTTTTTTATATATAAAACATATCTTTCAAACTCTTCTTTTTCTAAATTATTCATAATATATGAAGCATCTTCTCTAGCGTAAGTAAACATTTTAAAATCATCGATAACATTAACAGTTCTAAAACTTGGAAAACCAGATTGTTTAACGCCTAAAAAATCACCACTTCCACGTATTTTTAAATCTTCATAAGCTAAATCTTGACCATTAAAATTGTTACATAAAATAGTAAGCCTATCTACTTCTTTATCATCAATTAATAAACATATAGCATTACTTCCATCTCTTCCTACTCTTCCTCTTAATTGATGAAGCGTTGCGAGTCCAAATCTAGAAGCATCATATATTAATATAGCACCTGCAGTAAGTATATTTAAACCTAACTCTACTACAGTTGTTGATATTAATATTTTCTTTTCGCCACTTTTAAATTTTTCTATTATTTCTTCTTTTTCTTTTCCTTTATTTTTTGATGATAAACTTATGACTTCATCTTTATATATTTCAGAGAAATAATTATATAAATATTCTACTGAATAAATGTCTTTTTTTTCTTCTATTTTAGATGCAACAATAAAAACTTGTCTGTTATTTTCAATATTCTCATTAATTGTTGAAAATATTCTAGAATCATTATTAGTAACAACTAATGTTTCAACATTCTTTTTATCAACAGGATATTCATTAAGTGTAGTAACATCAAGATCACCATAAATTGCGATTGCAAGAGTTCTTGGAATTGGTGTAGCAGACATCATTAATAAATCACATAGATCTCCTTTATTTATTAATTCACTTCGTTGGTTAACACCAAAACGATGTTGTTCATCAATTATACATAATCCTAAAGAATTATACTCAACATCTTTTGAAAATAATGCATGAGTTCCTACAATAATATCTATTTCTTGATTTTTTATTTTTTCTTTAAGTTCCTTCTTTTCTTTAATCGATAATGAACCGACTAGTAACCCAATATTAATATTATATGCTGACAAAATAGACACCAAATCATTATATTGTTGGCGAGCAAGTGTATCAGTAGGCACCATAAATACACCTTGATTTTTTCTTAAATAATTTGCATATAAACAAGTGATTGCTACAATTGTTTTACCAGTACCAACATCTCCTTCAAGTAATCTATACATTAATCTAGAAGAGTTCATATCTAATATAATTTCTCTTATAGCTTTTATTTGATCACTTGTTAATTTATATTTTAAATTTTGTATAAACGAATTAATAATTTTTAAATCAGGTATTTTATTTTTACCTAATACTTCTTTATTATTTTCTTTTTTTATTAAATAATTTTTTAATGAAAATTCTAAACATTCACTATACTTTAACGTTCTTAAACCTTGAGTAATGTCTTCTGTACTTTTAGGAAAATGAATTTTTTTCAGGGCATCAATTCTATTTAATAATTTATATTTATTTTTAAAATACTGTGGAGTATCATGCATAATAAATAAATCTTGTGAATCTAATGTCTTTTTCATCAAAGAAATAAAAACATTTTGTGATAATGACGATGCAATATGATATTGTGGTTTATATTTTTTATCAGATGTAACTTCACCTTTTAACAAATTAATTACATTTAATTCTTTCTTATTTTCGTTATAAGATGCTGTAATTGTATAATTATCATCTAAATTTAAAATATTTTTATAAAATGATCTGTTATATATTACGCATTTATAAAATTTATTTGATTTTAATGATATAGCAAAAAAACTTATAATATCAACTTTAGGTGTTTTAATATATTTAGGATCAGAAACAAGACGTACAAAAATAGTTACCTTATCTTTATCTTTAATTATTGTTTCATCTGTATATGAATAATCTTCATATCTATATGGAAGTATATTAATTAAATCAAATGAATCATATATATTCATTTTATTTAAAGATTCTATTAATTTACTACTATTTGTTAGTAATTTCATCCTTTTTCACCTTTCGAATTAATTTATTAAATAATATCATATTTATTAATAAAATAGTTATTTATAAACACATTAAACTATTTTATAAGTATTTTTACTAAAAAAATAATTCATTTATTATAATTTTATCTCATAAAAAAACTTCCAATTAATTTATCTTATTTAAGATATTTCATTTGGAAGTATTAAATATATTTATTCAACAGCAATTATAAATGAATAAACTGGTTGATTACCTATTTTAACATCAATATCTAAATCATCATATTTATCCATTACTTTATTTTGTAATAATTCACGTTCTTCATTAGTGACATCTTCACCAACTAATATCGTAATGATTGATGCATCGTCATCAATCATTGAATCAATTGTAATTAATGCTGTATCAACTTTACTATTTGTTGAGCAAACAATTGATTTATTTGAAATACCGATAAATTCATCTTTTTTAACTTCAACACCATCAATTGAAGTGTCCTTAATAGCAAATGTAACTTGTCCAGTTTTAACATTAGAAATAGCCTCTAGCATTTCACTTTCATTTTCTTCAAAACTAAATTCTTCATTAAACATCATACACGCTGTTAAGCCTTGAGGAATTGTCTTTGAAGGGATTACTTTCACATTTACTCCATCTACAACATCACATGCTTGAGATGCAGACATAATAATATTTGAATTATTAGGTAAAATGAATATATTTTTAGCATTACATTTCTTTATTGCTTCAACAAAATCTTCTGTTGAAGGATTCATAGTTTGACCACCAGAAACTATATGATCAACTCTATATTCTTTAAATAAATTTTCAATTCCTTCTCCAACAGCAACAGCAATAAGAGCATATTCTTTTTGTTCTTCTTTTACTTTCTCATCTGGTGCTTTTCCTTGTTCTTGTAAAGAAGTATGTTGTTCTGTCATATTTTCTATCTTCAATTTAATAAATTCACCAAATTGTTGTGCATATGTTAATACACTACCAGGATGTAAAGTATGAACATGAACTTTTACAATATCATCATCACGAACAACAACGAGTGAATTTCCATGTCCTTGTAAAACACTACTAAATCTTTTTTCTACAAATACTTTTTTACCTTGAGAAGCAGGATTATCAGGTAATCTAATTAAGAATTCTGTACAATATCCAAATTCATCATCACTATCTAATTCAGCACCAGCAGAAGCAATAACTTGATTAAATTCAGTTACACCAGCCATATTCTTTTCAACAACATTACCATGTATTGCTTTTTCAAATCCTTCTAAAATTTTAATTAATCCTGTTCCACCAGAATCGACAACTCCAACTTCTTTTAATACAGGTAATAATTCAGGTGTTCTTTTTAAAGAAGAACGAGCTTCTTGCACTAAAATTTTAAATGCATCTTCAATTGTTGTTGATGATTCAACTTCATTAATTAAATAATCACTTGATTCTCTAATAACTGTTAAAATAGTTCCCTCTACAGGTTTCATAACAGCTTTATAAGCAACTTCTTTACCCATCACAAATGCATCAGCTAAATCAAATGCATCAATTGATTCTTTACCTTCAAGAGATTTAGCAAAGCCTCTAAAAATTTGAGATAAAATTACGCCAGAGTTACCTCTAGCTCCCATAAGCAAACCTTTTGAGAATGCTTTTGCAATTTCATATACATTATCAGTTGCAATAGAACCAACTTCTTTTGCACCTGATGACATTGTTAAATTCATATTAGTTCCGGTATCACCATCTGGTACTGGAAAAACATTTAATGCATCCACTTCAGGGTAACAATTAAATAAATTATTTGCACCTGATAAAATCATTTGCTTCAGCATTGCACCATTTATACTTTTCATTAATAAACTCCTTATTTATTTAGATTATTCATATTAATAATCTATATGAATATGTTTTATATATTTAATAATTATTTTCAAGACAAAATACCACCTATTACGCATAGGTATTATTATTATATTTATATATCTTCTATTTTTCAAGAAAAAGGGTATTTTTACAAAAAAAAGAGCCCGGCAACTTGTTATTCTTGCCAAGGGCTACCTTC
>CAYVZF010000008.1:2620-35462 GCA_964456095.1 uncultured Erysipelotrichaceae bacterium | reverse complement strand
CATAAAAATTCATTTTTATTATGTATATAAAATTTGTTTCTTTTCTATTTTTTTTTACTAAAATTAGCTATAATTATTTTGGAGGAATTTTATGACCTATATACCTTTAAATGTTAGCAGCGCTTATTCTTTTTTATCTAGTTCAATAAAAATTAGTGAATATATAAAAGCTGCAAAAAAGAATGGTTTTAAGGCAATTGGAATTAGTGATTTCAATTGCGCCTTTAGTTTTCCTTCATTTGTTAAAGAATGTAATACTAATTCAATAATTCCTATATTAGGAATTGAGCTAAAAATAGAATATAAAAACAATGAAAGAACAATTAATTTATTTATACAAAATGAAGAAGGATATAATAATCTTTGTGAAATTTTGAATAAATTAAACAATAAAAATATTAATACATTATTTGAAAATACAAATGGATTAATATGTATAATCCCTTCAATTAATGGAAATTGGTTTAATTACCCATTCGATTTTCAAAATCAAAGAGAATTTTTATATGATATACAAAAACATTTTAAATCCTTTTATATTGGAACAGAATGTTATAGCAAAGATGATATCAGTTATTTAAATGAAATATATGCCTTTGCGGATGAATCAAATTATAAAACAGTAGCGTTCCCTAAAACTATTTCATTAAATAAAAACGATGGTTTAACTATTGAAATGCTAAATTGTATAAAAAATAATTCAACAATTGAAAACATAGAAGAAAAAAATACTCCATATTTTTTGTTAAATGAAAAAGCCGTTAAAAAGATATATAGAAAAGAAGATTTTATTTTTTTTGATGAAGAAAAATTTTCATTTAATTTATTTAATAAAAGAGGAAGAATACTTTCTAATAAAACTATAGAAAATAAAAAGAATGATTTATTTGAACAATGCCTTTTAGGATTAAAGAAAAAATGTATTACGATAGATGATAAAATAGTTCAAAGATTAGAATACGAATTAAATATTATTGAAAAAATGAATTATTTAGATTATTTCTATATTGTTAAAGAATATGTAAATTATGCAAAAAACAATAATATCTCTGTTGGACCAGGTCGTGGATCCGCGGCAGGATCATTAGTAACTTATGCATTAAATATTACTGAAATAAACCCATTTGAATATAATTTATTATTTGAAAGATTTTTAAACCCTGAACGTGTATCTATGCCTGATATAGATATAGATTTTTCAGATAAAAAAAGAGAATTAATAATATCACATATCACATCTAAATATGGTAAAGATAAAGTTAAAAATATAATCACATTTCAAACTATTGGTCCAAAACAAGCAATAAGAGATGTAGGTAGAATATTTAACTTTAATACAACCGATATTAACATATTATGTAAATCTATTGGTAATAATACTTCATTTAAAGATGCGTATTTAAATAGTTCATCATTTAAAAAATTAATAGAAAATGAACACTACAAAAAAATCGCTTCATTAGCAAGAAAAATCGAAGGATTCCCAAGGCAAAAAGGATTACACGCAGCAGGAATTATAATCAATGACGAACCTTTATATAAATCTTTACCTATTATTGGGGATGAAAATGCTCCTGTTCCTTTTGAAGCACCATTTTTAGAAGAAATGAATTATTTAAAAATGGATATTTTAGGATTGAGAAATCTATCAATAATTGAAGACATTATTTCATTAATTAAAAATGATTTAAATATTAATATAGATTTATTACAAATACCACTTGATGATAAAAAAACATTTGATATATTAAATAAAGGTTTAACTAAAGGGATTTTCCAATTAGAAAGCGATGGAATAACTAATTCAATCAAAAAAATAAATATAGAATCATTCAATGATTTAATAGCATTAAACGCATTATATAGACCAGGACCAATGGAAAATATTTCATTATATGCAAAAAGAAAAAAGGGATTAGAAAAAACAACATATATTGATAATAGACTAGAACCTATTTTAAAAGATACATATGGAATAATTGTCTATCAAGAGCAAATTATGCAAATAGCTCAGGTAATCGCTGGTTTTTCTCTTGGTAAAGCTGATCTATTAAGAAGAGCAATATCAAAAAAAGATGAAAATAAATTAAAAAAATTAGAAAGCGATTTTATTAATGGTGCGATTAATAATGGACTAGATTTAAATAAAGCAAAAACAATATATAATTATATCTATAAATTTGCAGATTACGGTTTTAATAAATCTCACAGCGTATCTTATTCATACATTGCTTATCAAATGGCATATTTAAAAGCAAATTATCCTACATATTTTTATGCTGTAATGTTTGAATATCAAAAAAATTCATCACAAAAATATAGCTTATTTTATAATGAATTAGATTATTTTAATATTAAAATATTAACACCAGATATAAATAAATCACATAAACACTATTCAATTGAAAATAATTTAATAAGATTACCTTTATCAAGTATTATTTCATTTTCAAGTAATAACGAAGACTTAATACTAGAAGAAAGAAAAAATGGTAATTTTATCGATTTCAAAGATACTATTAATCGCTTAATTAAAATAAATATAGACGAAAAGTCTATTAAACTATTAATTAATGCTGGAGCGCTTGATTTTACTAACATTTCTCGTAAAACAATGAGAAATAATCTAGATAAATTAATACAATTTGCCCAAACAATTAATGCAAATAATTCTTTTACAAATGATGAATTAATATTTTTAGAACCAAGAATTACATATTTTGAAAGTGATAAATATGAAGATTTTCAAAATGAAATAAATTCAATTGGTATATTATTATCTGGATCGTTATTTGAAAAATATAATGATTTTATTAAAAAATATAAAACAACATCCATTTCAGATGCTTTAAAATTCTCAAATAATGAACATTTAATTTTGCCGCTTGTTATAACCTCAATTCGAATAATTGAAACAAAAAAAAGTAAAAAAATGGCAATTCTAGAATGCATAGATGATAGCAATACAATAAAAGTATTAATATTCCCAAATGATTTAAATATAATAAATAACATAAATGAAAATGATTATGTATTAATAAATGGGCATATATCTAAAGATAATTATGGAACATCGTTTATAGCAAAAAACATTATAAAAATGGAGGTAATTTAAATGAATAGAATAATAATAGTTGATGGTAATTCTTTACTTTTTAGAGCATATTTTGCTACATCATTCAACAATCAGATAATGACTACTAAAAGTGGAATACCAACAAATGCAATTTTTGCATTTGCAAATATGATGAGCAAAATAATATCCACACTAAAAAATGATGATAAAATTTTCGTTTCATTTGATACAGGTAAAAAAACATTTAGACATAATGCGCTTGAATCATATAAAGCACAAAGAAAACCAATAGATGAAAACCTAAAAATTCAACTTCCAATTGCAAGAGAACTTTTAAAAGCAATGAATGTTTTTTATTATGAATTAGAAGGCCATGAAGGAGATGACATTGCAGGTACTGTTGCAAAAATGGCCTCAAATAATAATTATCAAGTAGAAATATATACTAGCGACAAAGACTTCTTACAATTAATAGATAACAATACAAAGATTAATCTTATTAGAAAAGGGTTAAGCGATATTGAAGTAATGGACGAAGCAAAACTTTATGAAAAAATGCAATTAACACCTAGTCAAATAAGAGATTATAAAGGATTGACAGGTGATAGTTCTGATAATTTAAAAGGTATACCTGGAATTGGTGATAAAACCGCGATAAAGTTGATTAATGAATATAAAACATTAGAGGAAATAATAAAAGCATACGAGAATGTAGATTCAAAATTGGCTCAAAAAATCCGTGATGGAAAAGATGAAGGTATGTTATGCAAACAACTTGCAACAATTGAAACAGATTTGCCATTAAATTTTAATTTAGATGATTTAACATATGAAGGTTATGATGTAGATGAATTATCAGCATTTTATACAAAATATGAATTTTTCTCATTAATTAAAAAATTAAAAGTAACTGATAAAAGAATTACAAAGAAAAATAAAGTATTAAATACTACAATTCCTTCATACACTAAACATTATGTTAATTCATTTAAAGAAATCCCAACAAACATTCATTCTCTCATCGCAGATATTGAAGGAAGAAATTATTCAAATATTAATTTAAAAGGTTTATTTTTTGCAAATGATACAGATGTATTTTATTTACCATATTCAAATAATATGAAAGATAAAGAATTAATTAATTTTTTTAAAAATTCAATTAATAAAATATCAGTATATGATTCAAAATCATTAAAATTAGTTTTACTGAAAGATGGTATAGAAATAAATAATATTGATTTTGATTTACTTGTTGCATCTTATATAATCAATTCCTCTATTGGAAATGATTGTAGAACAGTATTCTCATTTTATGGGTTTAATATATTAGAAAATTCAAGTGAAATAGATTTATTCGATGAAAATCCAATGTTTTTTAATATGGCAATTTGCTTAAATAGCATTAAAAAAATATGTATAGATAAATTAGAATCAATTAATTGTTTATCACTATATAATGATATTGAATTTCCTTTAGCATCAGTTTTAGCAGAAATGGAATATGAAGGATTTCCATTAAATACAAAAACACTAAACGAAATAAATAATAAATATCAATTAATTTTAGATGATATAACTAATGAGATACATTCTATCGCAGGTGATAATGATCTAAATATATCTTCACCTAAACAAATCGCTGATTTATTATTCCATAAGTTAAATTTACCAACTAACAAAAAAGAATCGACATCGATAGAAGTATTAACCTCTATTGCTCATTTACATCCAATTGTTCCTTTAATAATTAAACATAGAAAATATTCAAAAATCATATCTACTTATTCATCAAATCTTAGTGACTATGTTTTAAATGATGGAAAAATACATGCATGTTTTAATCAAACATTAACAACAACAGGTAGACTTTCTTCTTCAGAACCCAATTTACAAAATATATCTATAAAAAGTGAAGAAGGTAAAGAAATAAGAAAAGCATTTTACTATGATGATGAAAATATTTACCTTTTATCACTTGACTATTCACAAATTGAATTAAGAATACTTTCTCAATTATCTAATTGTACCACATTAATAAATGCATTCAAAAATGATGAAGATATACACTCAGAAACCGCAAGAAAAATATTTCAAATACCAGATGATGAAAAAGTTCCACCATTATTAAGAAGCAAAGCAAAAACAATTAATTTTGGAATTGTATATGGAATATCAGATTGGGGCCTTTCAGAGCAATTAGATATTTCTGTACTAGAAGCAAAAAAAATAATAGAGGCATTCTTTTTACACTATCCTGAAATCAATTTATATTTCAAAAATATTGTAGAGTTTGCAAAAAATAATAATTACGTAGAAACATTATTCCATAGAAGAAGATATATTTCTGAATTAAATTCAGATAATTATCAAACTAGAGAATTTGGAAAAAGAGCCGCGATGAACGCTCCAATACAAGGAACCGCTGCAGACTTAATTAAATTAGCAATGGTAAAAGTTAATAACGCATTAAAAGAAAATAATTATAAAAGTAAAATAGTTTCTCAAATACATGATGAATTAATTTTAAAAGTATATGGTGATGAAAAAGATAAAATTGAAAAACTTGTAAGAAATATTATGGAAAATGTTTATGATTTTGATTGTCCATTAAAAGTTGATGGTCAAATATCAAAAACATGGTATGAAGTTAAATAGGTGAAATGTATGCCGGAATTACCAGAAGTTGAAACAATAAAAAATAATTTATTAAAATTAGTTCAAAATAAAACTATTAATAAAGTAATTATTTTAGATAATAAAATTCCATCAACATCAGAATTAGATTTAAATAATTTATGTAATGAAACAATCATAAATATTTATCGTTATGGAAAATATTTATTTTTTGAATTTAATAATTATATTTTAATATCTCATTTAAGAATGGAAGGTAAGTATTATTTTTATAATACTGATGAAAAGGGATCAAGATTTGAAAGAATAATATTTGAATTTAATGATAATACAAAACTTATTTACGATGATATGCGAAGATTTGGAACAATGCAGTTATATCATAAAAAAGATATAAAAAATTCTAGAACTTATAAAACACTTGGAAAAGAACCATTTGATCATACGATCGAATCATTATATTCATTAACAAGCAATTATAATTCGTCTATAAAATCATTACTACTTGATCAACATATAATTTCAGGGATAGGTAATATTTATGCTGATGAAATATTATTTAAATGTAATATTTCTCCATTTAAAAAAGCAAAACTATTAACAAAAAATGAAATAGAATCATTATTAATAGAGGCAAGAAACGTTTTAAATGAAGCCATATCATTAGGTGGTTCAACAATAAAATCATATCATCCAGGAAGAAACATCGATGGAAAATTTCAACAAAAAATACTTGTATATGGTAAAGCAAATAGTTTATGTCCTAAATGTAATTCAAAATTATTAAAATCAACGGTTAATGGAAGAGGTACAACATATTGTCCTAACTGTCAAAATGTATGTAAAGTTATAGGAATATATGGAAAAATTGCTTCAGGAAAATCAACATTACTTAATATGTTTAAAAAAGATAAAATTAAAACTTTTTCTTCAGATGAAGAAGTAAACAATATATATTTAAATGATAAAAAGTTCAAATTGTATTGTATTAATAATTTTGGAATAGATATTGTAGAGGACAATAAAGTATCAAAAGAAAAGATTAAAAAACTTATTATTAATGATGATAAAAACAAAAAAATAATAGAACAATATATTCATCCAAAAATAAAAGATTTAGCATTAAAATTCATTAATAAAAACAGAGATGAAAAATTAATTGTCCTAGAAGTACCTTTATTATTTGAAACAAAAATGGATACTTTATGTGATTATATTATTGGTATAGACATATCAAAAGAAAATCAAATTAAACATCTAAATAATAGACATTCTACCTCTATTAACAATGATTTATTATTAAATAGTTCTAATAAATTCGATGAAGTAAAAAATAAAATCGATTTTATTATTGATAATAATTACTCATTAGATAACTTAAAAAATCAATATTTAAAAGTGTTAAAAACTATAATGAATAATTAATATCCTAATATTATTACTTCATCTATTTTTACATACTTTTCTTCTAAACATAAAATATAATCTACAGTTTTATATATTGTGTATTCAAATAACGCCCCATTCATATCACTACTTTTTTTGTAATTTAAATAAATATTATTTTTATAGCATGTTTCTTTAATTTCTACTGTAATACCACCATTTGTGGATATTAATCTAGCTATTGTTTCTCTATGGTTTAATAAGTCAATATAAGCATAACTATATGATGAATAATCATAAGTTAATATTAAAAATAATGTTACAATCATTATAATAAATATGTTATAAATTTTTTTCATATATAAATTACCTCAAACATATAAATATAAATAATACAAAGCAGATATAATAATATGAATATTTTAACAATATTTTCCCCCTCCATCATATCTTTTTTAATTAAATAATTCTCTTCTATTAATTTATTTTCTTTTAATGTGTTAATAATATAAATTATTAATTCCTTTTCTTTTTTCCTTTCAAAAATAAATCTCATTAAATAATCATCGTTTTTTTCAATTATCGCCTTTTTGATTGTATAAATTGATTCTCCAAATTCTTTACTTATTAAACAAAAATTATCAAATTCATCGATTGGATTATTAATCAAACAATAACACTTAAAATACAATAAATAACGATTATTTGAATTATTTTTTAAATAAATAATTCTACAAAGTATTAAATAAATAATTAAAAATAAACAATAAACAATTAAAATAATTATAAAACCTCTTTTGTTTATAAAAAAATCATTAAATGCAGGATGTATAAATATTAATAAAAGTGTATTTAAAATGACGAATAATAAAATATATCTCATATAATCAATTATTTTAATATCTTTATCTATTAATCTATTATCTTCTTTTAAAAGATTTATTATATTAATTAATGTTGATAGTGATATATTTTTATTAATCGAATAACATATAATATCAAATTTATCATTTTCGAAATTTGCAATATCACCATTTTTAAATGATTTTTTAAAAGCTTCATTAATTAGTTTTTTACCATAATACTTATTATTTAATATAATTACTAAATCAAAAAATGAATTTAATAATTTAGTTTCATCTTTAGTTTTTAATAAATCAATGTAATATTTTTTATCAATTAAAATCATTAATAATAAAAATAAACAAGAAATTAAAAGACACAAATAATTATTATTGAAAATAATGAAATTTATAAGTAATAAAAATAAAATTAAAATTAAATAATATATAATCACTCTTTTAAAATATAACTGATTATTATTTTTTGTGGAACTACTTTTATTTTGTAATTTAAGCACAAATTAACTCCTTTACATTTTTTATTATTTATTACATAACCAATATCTACAGAATAATTATTAATCTTATTATTTTTAATTACTATCAAAATAACATTTTTAATTTTATCTTCAAATAAATTTTTGTTAATATAAAAATCATCATCTTTTTCTAATGAATAAAATAATGTCTCTTTAAAAACATATTTAATTTGATTTTCTAATTTATTTATATTTTTTCTATAGTTTACCTGATAAATAAAAACGAATAATATTGTTATAAGCGATAATGTTTTAATTATGCAATATATTTTTTTCAAAATAGACACCTTCAGTATTTTCTATAAAACTAACATAATTTGTATTATTAAATAAATTATTAAATTCTATATCGTAATAATAGTAAAATGTTACATCCTCAATATAGATATTTAAAAGCATACTTACATTATTTGTTTTATAATTTTTTGGAAAAACAAATGAATTATTATTTAAATATATTTCTTCATTTTTAATATTTATATCCAAAGGGATTTTATAATAATTAAAATAATATTGATATGAATCTAAATAATATTTATCAATAAATAAATGTATATCTGCTTCAAAAGACAATTCATCACTTAATGTAATAATTGGTAAAAATGAATAATTAAATTCTAATGTATCTTTAAACCTAATATCATTAACAATGATATTTAGAAAAGATACTTTTTTTATATAATTATTAATTGCTAATGAGATATTATTTAAACCTTCTAAATAATATCCTAAATAATATACAGATTTATCTATATGAACATTTTTATAATCTCCTAAATAACTTATTTTATATTTATAAATATTACTATTAATATCATTATAAAATACAATAATAGAAGATTTATCCTTTATATGATCTTTATTTACTTTAATAATACCTAAATCAAACAAAACTCTTTTTTCATCAATTTCACAAATATAATCTGATTTATTAATAGATAAATATAAATAATTATCATCAATATTATTAATTGATAAAATAAAATCATTTTGTTTAATTACAAAACTAATATTTAAACATAATAATAAAGTCATTAATCTAGATAACATAAGAATTCTTCTATTGCT
Source organism: uncultured Erysipelotrichaceae bacterium (assembly GCA_964456095.1). GTDB lineage: Bacteria > Bacillota_I > Bacilli_A > RFN20 > CAG-449 > CANRPC01. Next base: position 25,917 of record CAYVZF010000008.1, on the reverse strand, counting down.
TTTTTTCTTAATCTATAAAAAGTTGACCTTGTATAATTTCTCATCCACCAGAACTTTTCAATTTGGAAAAAATATTCTTTCCATAACAATTTAGAACTTCTAGCTTCCATACATGATAGAGCAAAATTGACTCTTAATACATATTTTTTTTCTAATGAAGATGTTGTTGATAGTTCTTCAAAATAATCTCCAATCTCATGTTCTGAATCATAAAATAAATAATTATTAAATTTTTGATTTTCTTCTTTAAGGCAATATGATAAACATTTTTTATATTTCATAACACATTCCTCCATTTTCCTTTCATATTCTTTTGGCATAATAATTCCTCCTATAAATAAATGATTACTAAAAAAAATATATAAATAAAGTATTTTTTTTGAAAATGAGGTTTACGACAAAATTCGAGCAAAACTATCCCATGTTTATGTCGAATTTGCTCGAATTAGTCTCATCATACATTTTTTACTTTATTTTTATATTAAAATATGTTATGGAGAAGAGTTTGATTTAATAAAAAAAATTATTTATATGGCATTTTTATTTAATAAATGTATAATAATGTTACGAGGAGAATACATCATGAAGAAAAGAAACATTTTATCATTTACCCTTGTCACTGCATCTTTAATATTTAATACAAGTTGTAGCAATAATGTTAGTAAAATATCATCTTATTACCATAATAATATAGATTCTATGATATATGTAGATTCAAACGAATTAAAATCAATGGTAAGTAATAAACAAGATTTTATTTTATTTTTATGGTCTGACTGTGGATGTGGAGGTCCTTCTGATTCAGTAATAAGTACTTTAAATAAATATATTAATGAAACTAAATTAATAATTCATACGATAAGCTCAACAGATTATCAAAAATTACCTGTTTCTATGAGCGATGTATTTCCTATTTATCCAACTAATTCAAATGAAACTATTCCATCTTTTTATTTTTATAATGATGGAAAATTATTAAAAAAATATGAATATAGTAATGATTTTTTATCAACAGATGGAATAAATAATATTTTAAAAAACTATGTCAATTTTAATGGTTTATATTCACTAAATTCATTAATAGAATATGAATATGATTCATATAAGTTTTGTCAATTTGATTATAGTAATACTTCTTTATTAGATAGTTCAATATCAAATAATAAATTGACTATTTGTTATTCATGGAATGAATGTAGCGATTGTAATAGTTTAAAAAAAATTATTAATACTTATTTTGAAAGTAATTATAAAAAAGTATATTATTTTGAAGTATCATATTTTAGAAATAATAAAAGCAAAGAAACATTATGGGATGATAATGAATTAGGGTTCCCATATAAATATTCATTTAGTGATTATAGAGGTGGAAAAGTACCAACACTTGTTTCATATAAAGATGGAGAAAAATATGATATGATAGTGTATCATAATGATATAGTAACAGATGGATTAGTAGATACATCTTTCTTTAAAGATTTAATTGGTAAAGAATTATCTACTGATGAATTAGAAAACTATCACAAGAATAAAATAATTGAATATATTTCAAACTTGGAGGAATAAATGGAATTTAAAGATTTAAAGGGTTATGGATTATTTAAATCACTAGATTTAGAAAAAGATCAAAGAATTAATATATTTTGTAAAGCTGGCGGCGGTTTTATTTATTTTACTATGATTGTAATAGGATATTTCTTATCTAATAAATCATTATTTTTTGACTTTAAAAACTTTACATTGCTTTTTATACAATTTACTTTAGTAATAATATTATACATCTTATATATAATATTACATGAAGTCGTTCATTACATTGCATCAAAAATTGTTAAAGTTAAATGCAAATGGAATGTTGATGGAATTATTCCTTATGTATCATTAGAAAATGAAATAATAAAAAATAGTAAATACTATTTTATAATATTCGCTCCGATTGTTATATTTACGATAATATTAATTCCTATTCAAATTATTGTATCTATATATGCTTATGATTGGTTTTGGTTAGTATGGCTTTCAATTATACAAAACTTTTCATCCTCAGTAGGGGATCTTGTAGCTTTTTTCTTAACAAGAAAATTTAAAAACGCATATATAGAAGATTTAAATTACAAAATATCAATTTATATTCCTGAAAATGAATTTGAATATTATAAATTACTAGAAAGAAATCATTACGAAAAAATAGCTAAAAAACACGCTAAAAAAAGAAAATTAAAAAAGATGGTAAATGACATTCCAAATGAAGCTAGAAATAAAGTTAATAATGATTTAACCAGTCTAGAAGACGAAGATACAAACGACTTGAATAAATTAGATATGTAATTAAAAAAAGGTGTTATATGACATCTTTTTTTATAACTTAAATAAAATATTAATATAAACAATAAATCTAATCCATACTAATATTATGGAAGGAGCAAGCTATATTACACTTATAAATATAGTCTAGAAATAAATATGGAATTCGAATTATTGAATTTATTTTTATCATTAATAACATTGTTAGTAATAATAAGTATCATAATATTATCACTTATATTAATAATAAAATATTTAAAATCAGGCAATATAATAGTAGAGGAGCATATTGAAACAAATTCAAATATTAATGATATTAAGTATTTTGTTACTTTAAAAAATATTAAGAAGAAACAAACCATAGTAAAAGATTTTGGAATTTTAATAGATTTATATAAAATACCATTATTAAAAAAGAAAATACCAACTATAGAACAATATGGATTAGAAATCGTTTCAAGGGATACAATAAAAATTGATTTATCTGATTTAATTGAATCAAAAATTAATGAATACATTAATAAAAAAATATATTTTTATTATGAAGATTCATTATCACGAAAATTCACATTTAAAAGCAAACTATTAAAAAAGTATTTTAAAATTGTAAAAAAAGAGTAAAAAAAGAGTAAAAAAAAGATAACCGTCATAATCAACGATTACCTTTAATAAATAGTTTAAATTATTTTCTAACTATTTTAAATACTTTACCACCAGTTAAGAGTACTAACTTAGCCGCTAAAGGATCGATTTCATCAGCGTAAACAGTAATTTTCTTATCCAATCCTGTTCTAGCTTTTACATTAATTAATTCAACAGTCGCTGGGATTTGACGTGTTTCATGTAATGTATCAGCGCTAATAGTATCAGTGACATATTTTAAAGCTGTATCAAGATAAACGTTTTCAACAGCTTCATTTAATGGTTTAGACATTTCTACTACAGGAATGAATTTTAAGACATCATCTGTAAGATTTTCAGCTTGTTGTTTTGTAGCAATTGTTGTTAATTGATCAATAAGACCTAATTTTTCAAGAATTGCAACACCATCAATATCTAAACCTTCAGCATAATTGACTTTTTCATATTTTTTATTAGCTTTTAATCCCCTAGATAATGCTAATTCATCAATTAATTCAATAGCTCTCTTACAAGCAAGATCTGAGCGAATCTTCATTGTAAATGGAACTTCTTTAAATGCACGTCTAGCACCTAAATCGATTTGATGATATTTACTTTCATCATATTGTGTAGGATCTAATGCTAAATGAACTCTAATAGATTTACCAGAAACAGAAATTTTTGCAAGTAAACCTTTTTTACGGAATACTTCAGCTTTTTTTGAAACTCTTGATTTTGTTTTATAAATCATAAGAGCATTTTTAATTTCACTGTAATATCTTTTTGCTTTTGGTGAAGCAAATTTGATTTTGTTTTCAAAACTACGTTTTGCAATTATTAATCTTTCTTCAGAAGAAATCTTTTGATTATTATCTTCAACTACAGTTTCTTGACTGGGAGTAGCAGAATCAACTTCTTCCTCCTTAGTTGATGAATCATTTGTTTCTTCTTCTACGACAGCATCATTATTTGTATCTTCTACAGTTACCTCAGTTTCATTATTTCTAACAACATTAACTTCAACTTCAGCACCATCGCAGAATGCTTTAATTTCATCACCATCAATAACTAATTTTACATCAACAGAAATTGTTGAATCTTCTTCAATGAATTCTTGTGATACTAAATCTACTCTAGTCATTCTATAGCACATTGATATTAATGCGAATAAAGTTGGAACTAATACTAAGATTAATCTTTGATATGAGAAAGAAACATAAATCATACCAAGACCAAATAAACCACCAACAAATGATAAACATAATCCAGCATCTAATAAGTTAGCTTTTTTGCTAGTATAACCATTCTTCATAACACCAAGAACGATAATTACTAAAGTGTAAATGATAATCAAAATTGCAACGATAGCAAAGATTGATGATCTAACATTACTAAACATTTCAGAAATTCTTCCATATCTTGTAACAAGAGATACGCAAAATCCAGCAACGACACCTAATAAAGCTATAAAACTGAAATGGTATTTACTAAATACTATTCCTAAATAATTAGGGAATCTTTTCTTTTCTACTTTTACTGCAATATTAGTATCACAGAAAATACTACGAATTACAATTGAGAATCCAACTGATAATGCTCCAAGTAACCATAAGAAAATAAAACGAACAATTCTTGGATCTCTTAATCTAACAATGTAATTAAATCCAAATGCAATTACTGTCATCAATATAACTAAGCATGCATCAATCCAACCAACTTTTGCTTTTTTAGAAATAACAGCATGTAAAATTGAACCAACACAGCAAACAAGAACTGCACCAACAAGATAGTATTTTGGTTTGCCTGTAAAAATTGATGTCTTATCAATTAATAAAAGGCCAACAACAGCTATAACAACACCAGTAAGGAATAATAACATAATATTATATTTTCTTGCTAATGTTGCATAATATGAATTAGTACTAACAAGAGATTCTAATTCATCATTTGATTCATGCTCTTTAATTCGAGATGAAAAATAAATAACAGAAATAACAACCGCGATTGCCCATAAGACACATGCTATAATATTTCCATTAATTCCAAAGAGAATAGTTGAAATTAAAGATAAAGATGTTAAACATAAAAGTAAAATATCACCTTTAACAATTGTCTTCTCTTTAAGAGTAGGATATAAAGCAACAAAACAACCTGCAATAGCTGTAAATAATGCACCATTGTATATTGCTTTTAACCATCCTGCATATGAAGGTTTAATTCTATAAAATATATCATATAAGTCGAGGTACCATAGACATACCGCTAGAATTAGGCCTACGAATAATGCAAGAAAAACATCTAATGATTTAAATAGATGTTTGAAATAAGAACTTGTCTTTTTTTCCATAAACATATACTCCTAACATTCTTTCTAAAATTATAATATTGTTTTTTTCGTATATTTTCAACTATTTTATTAAAAATAGTTTTCAAAAATCTCTATTTTTTTCATTTTTTATTTCCTTTAATAAAAAATACGATTAAAAATCATACTTTTTACTTCTTTATATGTAAAATGCATGCATATTATTCATATAAAAGTTTTATTTTATTATTTTTCTTAAAATATAAAAGCTATCAACAAATTCATTTACTTCAACATTACAACATTCTTTTACATGTTTTGTATCATAAAAATCTCCGATTTTATCAAAAAGTCTCGTTATTTTGACTATTTTTGTATCAAAATTATATGGATTAATCATTTCATATTCATCATTTATATATATTAATGATTTAGGATACAAAATAGTATCATCATTATTTTTTATAAAAAAACCAACAAATTCAGTATTAGATGTTTTAGCATCTAAGTCGTATGCCATGTCTTCTTTATTAATAATTCCTTTTAAAAATGAAACACCATAATTTCTACTTTCACATCTAGATAATTCTTTATATGCTTCTTCATACACTAATTCATTTAAAGTACCATTATAATAATTATCAATAATCATTCTATATGCTCTAACTACGGAAGCAATATAATGAAGTGACTTCATTCTTCCTTCAATTTTAAATGAAGAAACACCAGATTCAATTAAAGAAGGAATAGAATCAAAAGCGCATAAATCTTTACAGCCAAATAAAAAAGTATTGTTATTATCAATTGAAGAAAGATTATAACTCCAACGACAAGAATGAGCACATGCTCCTCTATTAGCTTTTCTACCAGTATAAAAATCAGATAAATGGCATCTTCCCGATATAGCGGAACATAATCCACCATGAATAAATACTTCCACATCTAAATTACTACATTTAACTATTTTTGATATATCATCAATAGAACATTCCCTACCTAAAACAACTCTTTTTACTCCAAATGATTCATAAAAATCTAAACTTAAAGAATTAGAAGAAGAACATTGCGTAGATACATGAACTTCAATAGGAATATTCTCATCTTTAATAAACTTCATTATTCCAATAGATGAAACAATAACTGCATCAACATTTATAGATGCTAAAAATCTAATATATTCTTTAATCTTATCAATTTCACCATCTTCTGGAATAACATTAACAGTAACATGTATTTTTTTATTTAATTTATGTGCAAATTCAACGCCTTTAATTAAATCATCATCAGAAAAATTAGATGCTTTTGCTCTTAAAGAAAAACTCTTACCACCAACAAATACAGCATCAGCACCATATAATAAAGCTGTTTTTAATTTAAATAAATCTCCTGCAGGAGCTAATAACTCTACTTTATTCATATTAATACTCCAAGATTTCATCTATATACTGATCTACTATTTTATCATCAATAAAAAGTGTATCAATTAAAATAAAGGATGGCTTAATCAATAATTTATTATACTTAATGTCATTTAAAATAATTGTACCATTTTTTGTTTCAACAATTTTTTGTACTGAAGATCTAGTTTTTTCCATAATATCATATTCATGATTATCTATTATTACATCATTAACATCATTATAAAGAGATAATAGTTTTCTTCTAGAATTAAAAAGCACTTCTCTATATAAGACTTTATAACCTAAATATGACAAATCAATTTTATCTAATAAATATTCTTTAGAAAAAGGAATACATATTTTATTTATTCTAGTAGATAAGATAGCTTCTAAATCTTCTTTATCACCAATAGAATCAAATGGAAAATAAACAAGTTTTGTTGGAATCATATTTTTTATAAAAAAAGAGACAAAACAAAAATCTTCAAAAAAAACGCCATCCACTAATTCAAATATTCTAATATAATCACTTAACTCATCTAATTCATGTTCTACTAATATTTTATCAGCACGAAGATATATTTTTTTATTAAATCCATGAATAATGTTTATCAATGAAATTAAATCATTAATATCAAAAACATATTGACTTGCAAAAGAAAACTTTGATTCAACTAAAAAAGAATCAAACGTTAAATACTTATTTATATCAGAAGTGTTTTTTAAACTAATAATCTTTTCCATTTCAAACCCCTTAGTTATTATATATTATTTTATAGTTCAATAAAATAAAAAAATAGAGTTAACCTAAGTAATAAATACTTAAATTAACCCCCTATTTTTTTATTCTAATTCAAATGCACCTGTATATAATTGATAATACTTACCTTTTTGTGATAATAAATCATCATGGTCTCCTCTTTCGATTATATTACCATGTTCAAGAACCATAATTGCATTTGAATCTCTAACAGTAGAAAGTCTATGAGCGATAACAAATACAGTTCTACCTTTCATAAGAGCATCCATACCTTTTTGAACTAAAGATTCTGTCCAAGTATCAATTGATGAAGTTGCTTCATCTAATATTAATACAGGTGGATCAACAATTATAGCTCTAGCAATTGCAAGTAATTGTCTTTGACCTTGAGATAAATTTTCTCCATCTCCAGTTATATATGTATCATATCCATCAGGCAATAATTCGATAAAGTGATTAGCGTTTGCTAGAGTCGCAGCTTTAATAATCTCTTCTTTTGTCACATGTTTTTTACCATAAGCAATATTTTCTGAAATAGTTCCTGAAAATAAATGTGTATCTTGTAAAACCATACCAAGAGATTTTCTTAAATCTTTCTTTTTAATATGATTAATATTTATTCCATCATATTTAATCTTACCATCTTGAACATCATAGAATCTATTAATCAAATTAGTAATAGTTGTTTTACCAGCACCAGTAGAACCTACAAAAGCAATCTTTTGACCTGCTTTTGCATATAAAGATATATTATGAAGAACAATATTATCCTCATCATATCCAAAATCAACATCGAAGAATCTAACATCACCTTTTAATTCAGTTAATCCCTCTAATGTCTTCCAAGCCCAAATACCTGTTCTTTCTTCAACTTCAATTAATTCTCCATTTTCTTTTTTCGCATTAACTAAAGTAACTTTACCATTATCAACTTCACTTTCTTCATCAAGAACATCAAATATTCTTTTTGCCCCTGCAAGAGCCATCATAATCGAATTCAATTGATTAGCTATTTGGTTAATTGGCATTGAGAAGTTCTTCGCATACAATAAATATGTTGCAAGTCCTCCAATAGAAAGCGCTAATAAACCAGTTGTATTACCCATACCAACAAGAATTGAACCTATAACCGCGGTTAATGCAAATGATATATATCCAATATTATTAGTAACCGGTCCAACAATACCAGCAAACATATTAGCTAGATAATTAGAATTTTCTAATTCATTATTAATTTTTTCAAAAGCTTCAAGAGATTTCTTTTCATAATTAAATACTTTAACTACTTTTGATCCTTCAATCATTTCTTCAACATAACCATTTACAGTTGCAACTTCTTTATATTGTTTAATAAAAAACTTACCAGATTTACCAGTCAATAGTTTAGAAACTAAAAGTATAATTAAAGAAAAGAAAATAGTAATTAAAACGAGTACTGGCGAAAGAATAACCATCATTATAAATGATGTAATAATTGAAAATATAGATGAAACTAGTTGAGGAACACTTTGTGAAATCATTTGTCTTAAAGCATCAACATCATTAGTATAAAGTGACATTACACTACCAGTCGTTCTAGAATCGAAATATTTTAATGGTAATGATTCCATATGTTTAAATAATTCATTACGAATATATTCAAGTGTATCTTGTGCTACACTAATCATGATTCTTGATGAAATGTATGATGATACAGAAACATATATATATAATATACCCATAATTACTGCAGGTTTAATGATTACATTCATATTAAAACCTGAATAAGAACCATTAGTTTTTAAATAATTATAAAAACTATCAACAATACCATTAACATTTGAAGTTGCATAAATATTTGCAACTGTAGATGAAACAAGCAATCCTAAAACAATAAATAAAGCGATTGGATGAACTTTTAATATAGTTTTAAATAGTCTACCTAAAACCTTAAATGGCTTATCTATTTTAGGCGCTGCACCACGAATTGGAGGCATATTACTTCACTCCTTTCAATTGAGACTCTGATATCTCTTTATAAATTTTATTTGATTTTAATAATTCTTCATGAGTACCAATACTTTCAATTTCTCCATCATGTAAGAAAATTATTTTATCAGCATTCATAATTGAATTAATTCTTTGAGCAATAATAATTTTTGTTGTTTCAGGAATATATGTTTTAAATGCATTTCTTATTTTTTCATCTGTCGCTGTATCAACCGCGGATGTTGAATCGTCCAAGATTAATATCTTAGGCTTCTTTAATAAAGCACGAGCAATACATAATCTTTGTTTTTGTCCACCAGAGAAATTAACGCCACCTTGTTCTACAACAGAATCAATTCCATCATCTAACGAATAAACAAATTCACTCGCACATGATAAATCTAATACTTCTTTTATATCTTCTTCTGAAGCATTTTCATCACCCCATAATAAATTGCTACGAATTGTTCCAGAAAATAAAACATTCTTTTGTAAAACAACAGAAACTTGATCTCTTAAAGTGACTAAATCATACTCTTTAACGTTATGATTATCAACAAGTACTTCTCCAGTAGTAGTATCATATAATCTAGATATTAAAGAAATAAGTGAAGATTTACCACTTCCAGTACCACCAAAAATACCAACAGTTTCTCCTGAATTAATTTTAAAATTAATATTTTTTAAAGCTAACTTATTTTCATCATTCAAATATGAGAAATTAACATTTTTAAATTCAATAGATCCTGAATTAATTTCATAAATCGGATTAGCACAATTAACAATATCACTCTTAGTATCTAAAACCTCAAAAATTCTTTCAATCGCAGCTTTTGACATAACAATCATCATTAAAATCATACTTACCATAATTAGTGAAGATAATATTTGTTGTCCATACATGATAAACATAGTAATATCACCATATTTCATACCTAATGTATTTGAAACAATCATATTTCCACCAAGAAGAATTATAATTACACTACACATACCCATAATAAATTGTGAAATTGGTTGTTGAAAAATAGTAATCTTTTCAGCTTTCATAGAAAAATCTTTAACATCATAACTTGCTTGTAAAAACTTAGATATTTCTTCATCTTCTGTTGTAAAAGCTTTTACAGTTCTAATCGCATTAATATTCTCTTGAACAACAAGATTTAATCTATCATATTTTTTAAACATTATTTTAAAATAAGGATGCGCTTTAAACATAATAAATAAAATAACAGCTAATAAAATAGGACATAATGCACAAAATACAAGTGCAATAACCCAGTTATTAATAAAAGATAAAACAATAGATGTTAAGAATAAAATAGGCGCTCTAAATAGAATTCTAATAGACATTTGAAATGACATTTGTACACTATTTACATCAGTAGTGATACGAGTAACTAAAGATGAAGTAGAAAAACTATCGATATTTGAAAATGAAAAACTTTGAATTTTTTCATAAAGTTCATTTCTTAAGTTTTTAGCAAGTCCTGCAGAAGCTTTAGTAGCAAAAACACCAGATAAAAATCCGAAAGTAAGTGAAACAAATGCCATTAATATCATTAAAAGTCCACACTTCCAAATTAATTCCATATCTGCAACACCGCTTGTGCCAGTTCCATCGCCAACACCTTCATTAATAATGATTGACATAATATACGGAACTAATACTTCTACTGCAGATTCAATTGTAATACAAATTGGTGATAAAATTGTTTGCAAATAATATCCTTTTGCATATTTAAATACTCTAAACATTAATATCCTCCTCCTTTAAACTTTTTTTAATTTTTTCTAAAGCATTAGAAACGATTACTTTTTCTTCTTCACTAAGTAAAGAAGAAAAATCTAATTGATACTTTAATAAACTTTCATTTATTTTTTTATTAATAATATTTCCTTCTTCGGTTAATATTATTATTTTTTTTCTAGCATCAAAGTTATCCACTGCTCTTTTAATATATCCTAATTCTTCTAATGCATTTAAATGATCTGATACAGTTGCTTTTTGTAAATTAAAATACTCCTCAAGTTTACATGCAGTCACATCTTCATTTTCAGAAATAAATTTAAGTATTCTACCTTGAGAACTCTTTAAATTATATGAATTTATGATTGAATCAATAAACCTTCTTATACTTAATGAAGTACTAATAATATTCTTTCCTATATCATCCATAAAACACCTCTATAAATAGTTCGGTACCTAACTATTTTAACATTTTATTTTATTATGTCAATATAAAAATGATTCATTATATAGCTAATTATAGTAAAATAATTATTTTAATAAAAACTAATCAGAAATATTAATTCTTTTCCATTTACCATTAAACCATCTAATTAAGAATATAATTGCTCTTAATAATTCATCTATTGTCATAGCAATCCAAATACCTTTTAAGCCATAACCCAAATAAATACCTAAATAATAACCACCTAAAACCGCGATGAACCAACAAAAAATTATAGCAAGAATTGTAGGAAACATTGCATCTCCACATGTTTGAAGTCCCCTAACAAGACAAATATTAACAGATCTACCAATTTCTAAAAATATTTCAATAAACATAACTAACTTACATAAATTAATAATTTCTAGTCTAGATTCATTATCAATATTACTCGGTACTAATATATTAAATATTTGATTTGAAAAAATATAAATAATTGAAGTAACTATAGTTGAAACGATGATTGATGTAAAAATAGATGTTAAAACAAGTTTATTCGCTTCTTCATACTTTTTTGCACCTAAATACCTTCCTAACAATATTTGCATACCTTGAGAAACAGCACTTGTAAAAAGATATGCAACATAAACCATTATTTGAGTATATGCCTTTGCTTCTGGAGCACCAAAACCAATTATATTAATAAAAGATAAAATAACTATTTGAGATAATGAATACGATAATGATTCTCCAGTAGAAGGAAGACCAATTTTTAATATTTTTTTCAAAAATAAAAATGAAAAATTTTTCAAAGATTTAAAAGAAATATCTACTTTAATGTATTTATTAAACATTAATATTAATACAAAACAGGCTATCACTCTAGAAATCACACTAGGTATAGCAACCGCTACAATAGGATTACCGATTTTAAAACCATATAAGAATAATGCATTTAAAGAAATATTAATGATATTAAATCCGAATGAAACACAAAGAGATTTAAATACAAAATCATTGCTTCTTAAAAAACATGCAAGTGTAGACATTATTGCTTGTAAAAAAATAAAACCACCATTAATTCTTAAATATAAAGTTGAATAATATAAATATTGTTCTTCAACATGCATTATGTTCAATATATTTTTAGCAAATATAAATAGTATTAATCCGATTAAAAAAGATAAAAATACATTAAAATAAAATGCAATTGAGTATATCTTATTTTCATTATCTTTATTATTAGCACCTTTAAATTGATTAATTAATATTAATGATGCTGAAGATAAAACAGAAAAAGATACTGTTAACATATCAATAACAGTATTTGCTTCATTTATCGCACTAGCGCATATCGTATTATTAACCATTAATTTATCAATATTACCAATTAATATTTGTAATATTATTTCTAAAAAAATAGGAATGGTTAATTTTATTAATAATTTATAATCAACATTAACTTTATTACTTTTAAACATATAAATACTCTAACAAAAAATAAAAGTCACAATTAAGCGACTTTATTTACTAGCAATTTGAATTCTATTAATTGCTTTTTTTAGTGCAATTTCTGCACGTTTAACATCGACATTCTCACCTTTTGATGAAAGTCTAGATTCCGCTCTTAACTTCGCGGACTCTGCTCTAGATAAATCTATTTCTTCTTTTTTTTCAAAAGAATCAGCAAGTATAGTTACTTTATTATTATCAATATGAAGTATTCCACCATTTATAGCAAATACTTCTTCGTTACTTTTATAATGCGCAACAGCCTTACCAATATCAAGTATTCCTTCAAGTGGTGCATGATGAGCCATAATACCAATAATACCATTTACTGATTTTAATGAAAGCAATTCACATTCACCAGTAAAAGATTTACCATCAGGAGTAACTATATAAAATGGAAATAACCTTGCCATTTATTATAACTCCTTAGCTTTATTAACTGCATCTTCAATAGTACCAACATATAAAAATGCACTTTCTGGTAAATTATCATATTTACCACTTAAAATAGCTTCAAAAGAATCAATAGTCTTTTCAATAGGAACATAAACACCATGAATACCATTAAATTGTTCTGCAACTCTAAAAGGTTGTGATAAGAAATTTCTAATTCTTCTTGCTCTATTTACTAATGTCTTATCTTCTTGTGATAATTCATCCATACCTAAAATAGCAATAATATCTTGTAATTCTTTATATCTTTGTAATATTTGTTGAACTTTTCTTGCTACTTCATAATGACGTTTACCAACTATATGAGGATCTAAAACATTAGATGTTGATTGTAAAGGATCAACAGCGGGATATATTCCAAGTGCAGCAGTACCACGATCAAGAACTGTTTTTGCATCCAAGTGAGAGAAAGTAGTACTAGGAGCAGGATCAGTTAAATCATCTGCAGGAACATAAATAGCTTGAATAGAAGTAATTGAGCCATCTTTTGTTGAAGTAATTCTTTCTTGAAGTTGACCCATTTCAGTAGCAAGTGTAGGTTGATAACCAACCGCAGAAGGAATTCTACCCATCAAAGCAGAAACTTCTGAACCTGCTTGTGTAAATCTAAATATATTATCGATAAATAACAATACATCTTGATGTTCTGTATCACGGAAATATTCAGCCATAGTTAAAGCTGATAAAGGAGCACGCATTCTAGCTCCTGGTGGTTCATTCATTTGACCAAAAACAAGTGCAGTTTTACTTAAAACTCCTGATTGTTTCATCTCAAAATATAAATCGTTACCTTCACGAGATCTTTCGCCAACACCAGCAAAAACAGATATACCTTTTTGCTCGGTAGCAATATTGTTAATCAATTCTTGAATTAAAACAGTTTTACCAACACCAGCACCACCAAAAAGACCAACTTTTCCTCCTTTTACATAAGGACAAAGTAAATCAATAACTTTAATACCAGTCTCTAAAATCTTAGATGATGTTGATTGTTCTTTAAATGAAGGAGCTTTTCTATGAATAGGATGTCTTTTACAATCAATTAATCTTTCTCCACCATCAATAGGTTCTCCTAAAATATTAAACATTCTTCCTAAAGTTTCATTACCGACAGGAACAGTAATTGGTGAATTAGTATTAAATACTTTCATACCACGAACAAGCCCCTCTGTTGCACCCATTGAAACTGCACGAACAACATCATCGCCGATATGTTGTAAAACTTCTAAAACTAATCTTTCCCCATTATCAAGTTCAATATGTAAGGCACTTAATAATGAAGGAAGACTATTTTTTTCAAATTGTACATCTACAATAGGTCCAATGACTGAAACTACATAACCATAATCATTTTTCATGTTATACCTCCTTTTATTTAAAAGAACGAGCGCCCGCGACGACATCAATTAATTCATTAGTAATTGATGATTGACGAGCTTTATTATATTGAAGCGTTAATTTAGCAACAAGTTCATCAGCATTATCAGTGGCATTATCCATTGCGTTACGTCTTGAAGCTTGTTCTGAAATCATTGATTCAACTAATTTACTATACATAATAGTTTCTATATATTTTGGTAAAATCAAAGAAATAAATTCTTTTTTATTTGGTTCATAAATCGGTTCATAATCATCTTTTTCTAAAGCTTTAATGCTTATTGGAAAAAGAGTAAGTGTAGTTGGAACAAATGTTAATGAATTCTTATATTCTGTATAAACAAGTTCAACAGAACTATATTCACCAGTTTCATATTCTTTTTCAATTAATCCAACTAGTTTTTTTACTTTGGAAAAATCTAATCTTTCAAGAATATCTATATTATTAACATCGGCATCATTATCACCATTTGCGTATTTAACTTCTGATTTACTACCAACTAAAATTAATTTATCTTCACTTTTAATAATAGAGTCTACATATTTAAAAACATTATAATTATATCCACCACATAAGCCTAAAGAAGAAGAAATAACAATTAATAACCTTTTGCTTTTACCTTCAAATACTCTTAAAGGAATTGGTATATTATTATCCTTTTGATTAACACTTCCAAAGCAATTAGATATTATCTTATCTAATGTATTTATGTAGTCATTAATATTATCATACGTTTTTTGCCACTTACGTAATTTAACACTAGCAACAAGTTCCATTGCTTTAGTAATTTTACGTGTAGAATCTACTGATTTAATTCTATTTTTTGTTTGATGAAGTTGAGACATAACTACTCCTTAGATATAGTCGAAAACTCATCTAACGCAACTTTTAATTTCTCTTTTAATTCATTAGATAAATCTTTTGTTTCAACTAATTCATCGATAATATATCTATGTGTATTATTAATATATTCCCATTGTTTATTTAAATAATTTAAAATATCTTTACGATTAAGTTCATCTAAATATCTTTGTTGAGATGCAAAAATATCTATAACTTGTCTTTCCATAACAAGTGGAGAATATTGATCTTGCTTTAAAACTTCCATCAATACTTCACCATGACGTAATACTTTTTTAGTATTATCATCTAAGTCACTACCAAATTGTGAAAATGATTGAAGCTCTCTATAGTTAGCAAGTTCAATTTTTAATGAACCTGATACTTTTTTAATACATGGGAATTGCGCAGCACTACCAACACGTGAAACAGATAGTCCGCTATCAATTGCGGGTCTTTGACCAGCATTAAATAAATCAGACATTAAGAATATTTGACCATCTGTAATCGAAATAACATTTGTTGGAATATATGCTGAAATATCACCTTCTTGTGTTTCAATAATAGGAAGTGCAGTAATTGAACCTCCTCCATATTCATTAGAAAGGCGACATGCTCTTTCAAGAAGTCTAGAATGTAAATAGAAGACATCACCAGGATATGCTTCTCTACCAGGAGAACGCTTTAATAATAAAGATAATGTACGATATGCAACTGCATGTTTTGAAAGATCATCATAAACAATCAAAACATCTTTTCCTTGCTCCATCCATTCTTCCGCGATAGAAACACCAGAATATGGTGCAATATATTGTAAAGGTGCAAGTTCACTTGCAGTTGCGGATACTACAACTGTATAATCCATTGCATTATTATCTTTTAATTTTTGTACGATTGATGCAACTGATGAATTCTTTTGACCAATTGCAACATATACACAATAGCAATTCTTACCTTTTTGATTAATAATTGTATCAATAGCAATCGCGGTTTTACCAGTTTGACGATCACCAATAATAAGTTCACGTTGTCCTCTTCCAATTGGAATCATCGCATCAATAGCTTTTATACCAGTTTCAAGAGGTTCAGAAACTGACTTACGAGTCATAACACCAGGAGCAATACGTTCAATTGGACGCATTTTTGTAGTTTTAATTTCACCAAGACCATCAATTGGTTGACCTAAAGCATTAACAACTCTACCAAGTAAAGCATCACCAACAGGTACTTCAACAACAGTCTTAGTTCTTTTAACAATATCCCCTTCTTTAATATCGTTATCATCTCCTAATAAAACAGAACCAACAGAATCTTCATTCAAATTCATAACCATTCCGTATACATCATTAGGAAAAAGAAGTAATTCACCATTCATCGCATCATCAAGACCTGAAACAATAGCAATACCATCACCAACGGTAACTACCATACCAATATCATGAGATTCAACTTTATGTGAATAATTCTTAATTTGTTGTTTAATTAATGCACTAATATCTGTGGTTTTCATAATTAATTAACTCCTTCCTTTTTTAACGATGACTTTAATGATTCTATTTTATTCTTCAACGAACTATCATAAATATGATCATCAATAATAACTCTTATACCTCCTATTAAGGAAGTATCAATTCTATTTGATAAATTAACTTTAATACTTAACTTCTCATTAAAAGCATTTTGTATAGTTAAGATTTCTTCTTCTGTTAAAGGTTTTGTAGAAAAAACAACACCTTTTTTAACATTTAAACTTTCATTACATAAACTAATAAAGTTTTCTAATAAACCACACACAGAAGAAATAATGTGGTTTTTTGTAATAATTTTTAGTAATACTATCAAATTATTATTTTCAATCATAGAAAATGAATTATCAATGATTGAATTTTTTTTCTCATCGAGTAAAAAATACGAAGATAAGATATGAATTATTTCTTTGTTATCCTCTATTGCCTTTAAAACAACATTAGCATCATTTAAATACTTTTCAACATTATTTTCCTCAACAGCAATATCGAATAAAGCAACAGCATAATTATATAAAGAATCTTTCATCTGTTACTCCTTATCTAAAGATGAAATAAAATCATCTAAGAATTTCTTATTATCAACATTATCAACTTCTTTTTCTAAAAGTTTACTTGTTGCAACAAGAGCAACATCAATAATATTCTCTTTAATTTCTTCTTCAGCATTTTTTCTTTCGCGAAGAATATCTTCTTCAGCTTGCATCTTTTTAGAGGCAATTTCTTCATCAATTTTACTTATTATTTCTTCTTTTTCCTTATTCGCAGCAATCTTAGCATTTTCAATAATTTTAGATGCTTGTTTTTTACTATCAGTAATATTCTTTTCACTAATTAAACGATTTGCTTCAGAAATCTTTTCATTATCTTTAGCATTTTTCATTTTATTTTCAATATAATCTTGTCGTGTTTTAATATACTTAGCAACAGGTTTATATGCAAAAACAATAACAATTAGTGCAATAATCAAACAAGCAGTTAATTGCACACCAAAAGCGATTCCATTAGGAATCAATTTTTCAGCAATTTCTTCCCCACTTGGAATTGTAAATCCACCGATAGATAATAAATTACCGTTTTCATCTTTGAAACTACAACTAGCAAGCATTAATAGTTCACTTAAAAGGAAAAAAGATTTAATAAATTTTTTCTTCATTATTACCTCCAATCACCAAAATTTAAATTTGGAATACGCTTTCTTATTATAAGAACAAGCAAAGAACCGCAACTAATAAAGCATAAATACCAGTTGTTTCATCAAGAGCACAACCTAAAATCATAGAAGTACGTAATTGACCAGCCATTTCAGGATTTCTTGCCATACCTTCAAGAGCCTTACAAACGATTTTAGATTCACCCCAAGCACATACTGTACCACCTAATACAGCAATTGCAGCAGCTAAATATTTCATTCCTTCCATTAAACTTCACCTCCTTTTATTGTTCATTCGCAATCATTTCGTTAGAAGATTCATCCGGATCTTCTTGGGAAATAAATATCATAGTTAACATAGTAAACACAAGTGTTTGGATAACACCAGAGAATATATCAAAATATAAATGTAAAATTGCAGTTATCACAGGAGTAATAACAAAATATTTTATTGATAACGCTCCTAAGAAACTAAATATAATTTCAGAAAGATACGCCATAAAGTAATATATAATCGACATTAATACAGAACCCGCGATAGCGTTACCAAACAAACGGAATGTAAGTGATAAAAGCGGAGCCCACATCGAAAGTAAATTAATAGGTACAAATATCGGAAGATATGGTGGAAGTGGATCTGTATATCTAAAGAAATACTTTAACTTATTTGCTCTCATCGCAGTTAAATGTATTAAAAGAAAAGTTAATAATCCTAATGATAACGGTACTGTTAAATGAGTCATAGGACCTGGAAGTCCTACTAAAGAAAAAGTAAATGCCATAAAAACATATAAAAATAAAAACATTGCATAACCAGAAAAATTAATCCATTTTTTACCCATTATACTAATTACAAAATTTTGTACCATCTCCACTAATGTTGTAATAACACAAACAAACTTGGATGGTCTTTCTTTTAAAGGATCTGCTTTTTTAAAAATAATAAAAATAATTAAAGAGAATAATGCAATTATTATTAAAATAATTAAAGAAGATAAAACTTCAGCAGAAAAATCTTCAAAATTAGTAGATTTAAAAATTCTAACCGCTTTTTCTATAAAACCTTCTTCTTCTGCAAAAAAAGTAATACCTTGCACCTTATTCACCATCCTTTAAAATATCATTCTTAATAAGATTTAATGAAAGATTTATCATTAAAAATGGTATTGTAGAACCAATAACATTCAAATATCTTAATTTATTACCATCATCTGTTAAATAGATAATAAGTGCAGGAATCACAATTCCTAAAATCATTGCTAAAAATCTTAAAACAGATGAAATAATAACCTTCTCAGTTTTAGTATTTGTTGCATTTACTGCAGATGCACCATTAAATAAACTAAAAATAGAAACAAAAGAAAATATAGCGCCAATTGAAACTGAAACAAC
Organism: uncultured Erysipelotrichaceae bacterium; assembly: GCA_964456095.1. Classification (GTDB taxonomy): domain Bacteria; phylum Bacillota_I; class Bacilli_A; order RFN20; family CAG-449; genus CANRPC01. Next base: position 6,131 of record CAYVZF010000008.1, on the reverse strand, counting down.
TAATTCCCAAATTCGAAAAAATAAACCAATTAAAGACAATACTACTAAAATCAAACATATTATCAAATGAATAACATAAGCTTTGTTTTTGTAATTTAATTTCTTCATCTCAGCTACTCTCCTTGTATTTCAAACGAATTACTTTAATTATAAATCCTTAGCAAAAAAACTTCCATAATTTTAAAATATATAAGGAATTTTCAAATGCAATTAAGTATACAAAATAAATTAAATGATATAAAAAATAGTCTCAATCACTTTATATTATATCAAGACTATTTAAAATAACAGTTTTATTAAGATATCGAATTATTTTATGCGCTTTTTTATATCTTCCACTGAGGGGAGTTGACTACTCAATTCTTCCGGTAATATTCTACTTATTTTGTATTCGCTAATTCCCATAGGCTTACTCATATCTCTCAAAGAATATTCCGCGACCAAATTATTTTTGCTTTTACAAAGTAATAATCCGATAGTGGGATTGTCAGTATCTTTTTTCAACTGACCATCAACGGCAGAAAGGTAAAAATTGAGTTGTCCTGCATATTCTGGCTTAAATTCACCCGTTTTTAATTCTATTACAACGTATGAGCGCAGATTAAGATTGTAAAACAGTAAGTCGATATAAAAATCGTCGCCGCCTACGTTCAAATGATATTGATTTCCGAGAAATGCAAACCCTGTTCCGAGTTCCAACAAAAGTGCCGTAACATCTTTTACAAGTGCGTTTTCAATATCTCGTTCGACCATATTTTCCTTGAATGGAATAAAATCGAACACGTATGGATCTTTCATCGTCTGCATAGCAAGTTCGCTTTGTGGTACAGGCAAAAGATTTTCAAAGTTAGCTATTTTTTGTGCGATTGCTTGTCTTTCATATAGTCCGCTCTCTATTTGATGAACGAGAACATTTCGCGACCAACCGTTTTCTATTATTTTTTCTATATACCATTTGCGAATTGACACATCAGATATTTTATCAAGCAAAACAACATTATGTCCCCACGGAATTTGTGCAACAGCCCGTTGCACAAATTCTTCATCGTATTGATTTGCTAATTTCGCCATATATTTTAAGTTTCTTATTGAATATCCCGTACTATTCGGATAAGCAAGTTTAATATCTTTAGCGAGATTGTCTATGAATTTATTTCCCCACGATTTATGCTCATTGATAATGCAACCGATATGATAATATAGCAAAGTAAGTTCTTTGTTGACTTGCAATGCGGCAGTATACTGTGCTTTGGATATTTCCGCTTTTATAGATTCGATTACGCTTAAATATTGATTATCGTTTATAAGCATAAAATCACCTCACTATTTTAAAAATCACAATTATTGTATAACATAAAAAGCATAAATTTTCAATGAATTTTACTTGGTCAATTTACATACATAAATACGTTCAAATATGCAAAACAAATAAAAATAGTCTCAATTACTTTTTTTATTGTATCAAGACTATTTTTAATAAATAACTATTACATTATTCCTATTTGATTATTGAATAATATGAATTAATTGATATTTTAATCATTTTTTTGAAATGGTAGTTATATTCATATTTTTCTAAATTATAATTTTTACTTATTTGTAATTATTTTTATCATCAATAATTTTAAAAGTTTTATTATTCCTAAATCAACCATTGTAGTTTCATAATCATTTAGTTTATTTTGATCTTTAATATTTGCAATATTCTTTAAAATATTTACATCATCATATAAATATGGATCATTACTCATTCATAAAACTTCTTTTTATTGCAAACACCGCGGTTTCATAATCAATTTGCCCACTTGAATATAAATATAAAATATTTTTATTTTTTTCACTTACTTTACCATTACCCGCGGTTGATTCAATTATCATAACAAGATTAGTAAATTCATCATTCTTATTTTTTGGTAATTCTATTTCAAAAGGAAATCCACCTCTTAAAATAACATTGTTTAAAAACATTGATACAGCATAAGATGTATTAACACCTAATCTTTTAAAAATAGCTTCTGATTTTTCCTTAATATCAGGTTCTATTCTAATATGAATCAATTCACTTTTATTAATTCCTTTATTCATAATTATCACCTATCATTTTTGTATAACTTTTGATACACATCATACAAAAAGTATGTTTTTTAATTTTTTAAACAAGCAAGTGGAACCACATAAATTCCATCCTGTGTTTTATATGCAAATTTATTTTTAGTTACAACCATTAAAAATGCAGGTTTTCCAGTTTTATCAATATCTATATCAGAAGCTATTTTTAATAAGTTGTTACACGCTTCTTTAACATCTTCTCCACCAAGTTTAACTTCAACAAGTGCCCATGAACCATCATCAAATTGAATAACGGCATCTGCTTCTCTTTTTTTTGAATCACGATATTTATATAATTTAGCTCTAATAGAATCACAATATATTCTTAAATCTCTAATAACTAATGACTCAAATAATAAACCAAAAGTTGTGATATCTTTAAATAATCCTTTAGGTGTTAATCCTAATGCTGCACATGCAATAGATGGATCAATAAAATGTCTGGTTTCTTTTGTTCTAATTGCTGTTTTGCTTCTTAAATTAGGATTCCACGCTGAAAGTTCTTCTATAACATAAAGATTTTTTAAAGCATTTAAATACTTAGCAAATGTATCTTTATCAAATGTGTCATCATTACTAAAACAATCTTCTCTTAATGTTTCATCACTCGCAGCAATAGAAACATTTCTAGCATATGAACGCATGATTTTTCTTGCACGTTGTTCATCTCTTCTTAAAGGAATATCTTTTAGTGAAAAAATATCTTCACTTACAACAATCTCATAATAGTCAATAGCTTGAGCTAAAGCTACATCTTGTGGTTGATTTAATGATAATGGCCAACCACCTCTACAAATATAAAAAGCATAATCATCAATTGTCTTTTCGGATAAACAAGGAGTAAATATTCCATTTTTAAGATCTAATAATGAAACTTTACCATTACTTTCTCCACTTTCATATAAAGACATAGTTCTCATGATTTTTTTAACTATCCTACCATTACCAGTATGTCTACTTTCATTTTCTGAAAGATTATTTCTTTCTTTATCACGAACACTACCTGTTAATATATATTGTCCAAATTCCCCTGTTTTATCAACTTCATATTTAATTTGATCCCATAAAAAAGAAACATGTTGCCATTCATCAATCAAAATTGGTTTTTGACCAATATTTAAAAAATTACTTGGTGCAACTTTTGCTAGTTTAATATATTGATCTCTTGTATCTAAAGGCATTAAATCAATTGTTGTTTTTGAATATCTCGATGCTGTCGTTGATTTTCCACACCATTTTGGCCCAACAATAACAACTGCACCTTTACTTTTTAAAGAAAATTCTAGTATATCATCCAAATAAACGTTTGATGTATTTTTTTCCATACATCAATCACCTCTTGCTATAAATCGGAAGAAAAGTAAACAATAAATCGGAAGTTTGTTAAATATTAAATCGGAAG
>CAYVZF010000008.1:0-2520 GCA_964456095.1 uncultured Erysipelotrichaceae bacterium | reverse complement strand
AAATCGGAAGTTTGTTAAATATTAAATCGGAAGAAAAATAACCAAGACTTTTAAAGTTATCTTATTCGATAATAAAACAAAGTTAATCATCTTAATAAGCTTTAATTATTTTTTTATTTATTAATTACTACTCTTTGCCATATTAAGTAATTAATCTTATACACTTAATAAAATAATAAATTTGAAATCATACTATAACAGCATAATAAATCAGGAATAAAAACAGAAAATCGTTTTTATTCCTGAAAACCATTTTAATAAAAAATTATAAGATTATGCATTAAGCCATTTGATAACAATATCAATAAGTGAAATAAAGCCAAAAATTGTAGGTATTGATATACCAATAATACAAATAATTAATATAATGTTATCCGTTGATAATTTCTTTTTATTATTAATCTTATATATATTCTTTTTTTCTGAAATATTAATTAATTCATCAACTGAAACATTATATAAAGAAGAAATTGATTCTAATTCATCTAATGAAGGATATAAGTATCCTTTTTCCCATTTTTCAATAATTTCATTAGATACATTTAATTTACTAGATACATCTTTAATAGAATAATTCTCTTTATTCCTTAATTTAATTAATTCATCCTTAAGCATATATTTCACCAACCATTACATTTTATTAATAATTATACTTTTTTCTTTTAATTATAAAGAAGATTATAGTTAATATTATTGCCATAAATTCAGCAAAAACAATAGAAAGCCAAATACTATCTATAGTTTTAAATATAACAGGTAATATGATAATTGCACCTAATTGAAAAACAAGAGTTCTTAAAAAAGAAATTATCGCAGATGTAACACCATCATTAAGCGCAGTAAAAAATCCAGAACCAAATATTGCTATACCCATAAATAAAAATGATAATGAGAATATTTTCATACCATGTACTGTCATATTTAATATAGTTTCATTACTTCCAACAAATAAACTTGATAAAGGATATGCAAGTAATTCAGAAAGAATAAACATTACTACACTACATATTGCAATTATTACTAAACTTTTTCTAAATATTTTTTTCTTTTCATTATCATTATGTGCTCCATCATGATAAGAAATAACAGGCGCTATACCACTTGTATATCCAATGAATATTGCAGAGAAAATCATACTTACATACATCATAACACCATATGCAGATATTCCATCATCACCAGCGTACTTTAAAAGTTGTATGTTATATACCATACCTACAATATTCATTGCAATATTACTCATAAATTCTGATGATCCATTAATGAATGCTTGTAATAATACTTTACCATTATATTTTGTTTTACCTAAACGTAATAAACTACTATTCTTTCTAGAAAAATAAATTAAAGGTAATCCACCTCCAACTAATTGACTAATAACAGAAGCAATCGCAGCACCCGCTAATTTATATTCTTGTGGTAATAAAATAACAAGAATTGCATCTAATATCATATTTGTACAACCCGCAAAAACGATGACAATTAATCCTAATTTAGGTTTCTCACTTGCAACAAAAAAGCTTTGAAAAATATATTGAAGAATAACAAAAGGTAAACCTAAAGCAATAATTCTTCCATATGTAGTCGCATTTTCAAGTATCGCATCTCTTGCTCCTAATAAATAAGCAACTTTCCCCATAAATATAAAAGAAATAATAGAAACAACAATACCACAAATAAAACCAACATATACGAATAATGAAAAATACTCATTTGCTTTCTTCTTATCACCTTCACCTAATATAGATGCAACAACCGCGCTACCACCAGAACTCAACATATATCCAATAGTACCAAGTATCATTAAAAACGGCATAATTAAATTAACAGCTTTAAATTCAATTTCACCAGCAAAATTAGAAACAAATAATCCATCAACAATACCATAAATAGAAATAAAAACCATCATTAAAATAGTTGGTAAAGTAAATTTAAATAATTTCTTATAATTAAAAGAATCAGATAATTGTATAGCCATTACTTATTACCTCCATACCACTTAATAACAATATCAGCAAGAATATTAGAAAGAGTTTCAATATCCCAATTAGAAGAATTAACAATTATATTATAATTCTCTTTTTGTCCCCATACTTTATTAGTCATAAGTTCTCTTGTTTTAATTCTATTCTTATCAACATTTTTAATTTTATTAATTAATTCTTTTCTTGATAAGTTTTCATTATCATTCATTCTACTCAAACATCTTTCTACTTTGCTATCAAGAGAAGAGCATATAAAAATATTAAAAGGATTATAATCTTGTAATATTACATCAGCATTTCTACCTACTATAACAAAATCCTTACCAAGTTTAGCAATTTCTTCAATTATTTTCTTTTGTTCAATTAATAGATTTATACTATTTTTATTAATAATTGAAAAAGTTCTACCAAAAGAAAATTGATGATTTCTTAAATCATTATTATTTAAAACATCATGAATATAGGTTTCATCTAATCCAGACTTATTAGATAACATAGTAATTATTTCACTATCATAATAATCAATACCTAAAAT
>CAYVZF010000007.1:0-35548 GCA_964456095.1 uncultured Erysipelotrichaceae bacterium | reverse complement strand
TAGAATAATACTTATTAACTGCGATAGGTTCATTATCTGAATAATAAATAGGTGGCAAAAGTACATCTACTTCTGAAACAAAAAAACTTTCTTTTATTTCAAATGAATTAAATTTTTCTGTTATGTTTTTTTTCATAAAATTTGACCTCAAAAACATTCTAACATACTCGTACTTTTTTTAAAATAATTAATACACTTTTAAAGCCTAAATAATTTACAAAGCATTCTAAAATCATTCATAAAGTTATTAATTTTATTAAATTTTTTACTTAAAATTAAATTAATAAATGTTATTTAGCAATTAAAGAAATCAAATAAAAAATTTTCAAAATCTTTTACATAATATTTAATATTCTTTTTACCTTTTGTAATTATTGTATGCCCTTCTTCTTCAAGTAGTCTTTTTTGAAGTAAAATACCTTCTGGATATTTTTCATTTAACTCACCATTTGATTTTAACACTCTCCAAAATGGAGTAATATCATTAGTTCTTTGATAAGATGCCCAAGCTGTAATATTAATAAATATACCTGCAGTCATCGGATCAACAAAATCTACATCAAACTCTTTTGCTAAGTACTTTCTTATATCCGAAGTTGTTGTTATTTTTCCTTTTGGTAATTTCTTTATTAAATCATCATAATTACTAGGAGATGCCACTAACATCTTATTGCCACCATACTTATTAATAGTATTTTCATCTTCAATTAAAATAATTTTTGGCATATTTTTATTACTTTTTAGCATCTTATTAAAATCTTTTTTATTTTCATTTGCCATAATTATTTTACCTCTTTATATATAATTTAATATTTACATCAAATATGTTTATATTATAAAAGATAATCAGTATAAGTTGCTAGACTTTACCTAAAATTATATATTTTTTAAAAAACTAAAATATTAAAAATAAAACTAAATAATAAAAAAATAGAAGTTGTTAACTTTGATTTTATAAACTAAATGACTTCTATTTTTATTATACTTAGGTGTAAAATTTTGACTTATACGTTTTAAGAAAGTATTCATTTTAATTTAATACACCAGTTCGAACCTGGTTCATTTTCCAATTTATGTTCTAACGTTGAAAATGCTCTAAAAAAAATCCCAATACACTAATGTATTAGGATCAACCGACTATAAATGGGGCGATCGATGAGAATCGAACTCACGCGTGTCTGGTTCACAGCCAGATGTGTTAACCACTTCACCACGGTCGCCATATAGAAGTATATTATCATATTATTTAAAAATATAAAAGTATTTTTTATTTTTTTACAAAAAGTATTTATTCTAGCAATTAATTTATATTATAATTCATTTGCTTTTTGTAATTTGTTATCAATTTTTAAATTTGATAATACTAATTTTCTCAATAATAATTAAATATTAGTTATTATTTTGAGTTTATATTTTAGTAAATATGTTATAATAGCATTGATAAGAAAAAAAGTTATGGAGGATAATATGCAAGATAAAATAAAATTTTTTGCTTTAGGTGGCCTTGATGAAAATGGAAAGAATATGTTTATATTTGAAATCAATGACAATATTTTCGTTATTGATGCTGGTATGAAATACCCAGACAAACATACTCCAGGTGTAGATGTAATAATTCCTGATTATTCATATCTAATAGAAAACAAAGACCGCGTTAAAGCATATATAATTTCACATGGTCATGACGATCAAATGGGTGCATTACCATATATTATTCAAAAAATACCAGCACCAGTTTACTGTTCAAAATCAACACAAATAATGATTGATTATAAAGTGAAAGAATATGGATTAGAAGATAAAATTACATTTGATTACCATTTAGTTTCAGATGGAGATGAAATAAGTATTGAAGGAAGAAATTTTTTATTTGTCGGTATGACACACGCTGTTCCAGAATCACTTGCAATTGCAATTGAAACAGAATATGGATATATTTTCTATACATCAGATTTTATTGTTGATTTTGGTGCTCCAAAAATGCATGAAATGGATTTATCTAGTTATGCAAAAATAACACAAAAAGGTGTATTTTTACTACTTTCAGAATCATGCGATACAGATAAAATAGGACATACTTCACCTAAGCATAGATTAACTCCACATATTTCTAATTTATTCCTTGAAAGTGATGGAAGAATCTTTATATCTTTATACCCTCAAAACGCTTTTAACGTTAAAGAAGTAATTGACTTGTGTGTAAAAAATAATAAAAAAATATTATTTTTAGATGAAAATATATTAGAATTAATGAATAATTTAGAATATAGAAATGAACCAATACCTAAAGATAATATCATCAAATTTGAAGATTTGATTCGTGTTAGTGAAAAAGATTTAGTTGTTATTATTACAGGAGAAGGTGAAGATTTATTTGAAACATTAAATGAATTATCAACTGGTATATATAATGGTAGAGAAATCGAATTTAAATCAACTGATACTTTCTTACTTGCAAGTCCATCTGTTCCAGGAACAGAAGTAATTTCTGTAAGCGCGATTGATAATATATATAAAACAGGTGCTCAAGTAATCAATTTAACAAGAAAAGATGTTGCATCTATGCATGCTCAAGAAGAAGATATTAAAATGCTACTATCTCTTTTAAAGCCAAAATATTATTTACCAGTTAAAGGTGATTATAAATCATTAATGGCAAATGCAAAGATTGCTTTAAATTCTTCACTAGGATTTAAACATACAAATATATTTGTTTTCGATAATGGAATGATACTTAATATTGAAGATGGTGTTGCAAAAATCAATTTTAAAGAAACAATTAAAGTTGGAGATTGGTTAGTTGAAGAAAATCAAGTTGGTACTGTAAGAAATGAAATAATACAAGATAGACAAGCAATGGCAAAAGATGGAATCATTATATTAAGTGTATCCGTTTCAAAAGAATCAAAAGAGATTGTCGCAGGTCCTGATGTACAAATGCGAGGTTTCATTTTCTTAATAGACTCTGAAAATGTTGTAAAAAATATAACTCAATTATTTATAGATCAAGTTTCTATTTATTTAACTGGTTATTATGAAAACAAAGATGAATTAATTGAAAAAATTAAAGATAAAATTTTAAGATATGTAAGAAAAGAAACAGGAAAAAACCCATTAATAATGCCTAATATTTTAGATATTGATTAAATTTTATTAATTATTTATAAATTTAGAGAGATAAATTTCTCTCTATTTTTTTATAAAAAAATTAAAAATATATTTATATATTTTTTGATTATGCTATACTTAACAAGGTACAAAAAAAGGGGGTAACTATGAATATAAGAAATATAGCAATTATAGCACACGTTGACCATGGTAAAACTACTCTAGTTAATCAATTACTAAAATGTTCCGGAACTTTTAGAGAAAATGAAGAAATACAAGATAGAGTAATGGATAGTAATGATATTGAAAAAGAAAGAGGTATTACTATATTAGCCAAAACAACTGCGATTAATTATAAAGACACAAGAATTAATATACTAGACACCCCTGGTCACGCAGATTTTGGTGGTGAAGTTGAAAGAATACTAAACATGGTTGATGGTGTTTTATTAGTAGTTGATGCATTCGAAGGTACTATGCCTCAAACAAGATTTGTATTAAAAAAAGCACTAGAAAACAAAGTCAAACCAATTGTTGTTGTAAATAAAATTGATAGGCCAAATGCTGATCCATCTAGAGTTGTCGATGAAGTATTAGAATTATTTATGGAACTTGGCGCAGACGATGAATTATTAGAATTTAAAACATTATATTGCTCTGCTTTAAAAGGTACATCATCATATACTCCTAATTTAGAAGATCAAAAACCGGGAATGGATCCAATATTTGATACAATTCTTGAAGAAATTCCAGAACCAGACATTGATGAAGATGGACCATTACAATTCCAACCAGCTTTATTAGATTATAACGATTATGTCGGTAGAATTGGTATTGGTAGAATTAAATCAGGTACAATCAAAGTTAATGAAAATGTATCATGTATTAGATTAGATGGAAGTGTTAAAAACTTTAAAATTCAAAAATTATATGGTTACTATGGTCTTAAAAAAATAGAAATACAAGAAGCAAAAGCTGGTAATATTGTTGCTATTGCTGGTTTAATGGATTTATCAGTAGGTGAAACAATTTGTAATACAAATGCATTACTTCCATTACCAAAATTAAGAATAGATGAACCTACTTTACAAATGACTTTCGGAGTTAATTCATCTCCTTTTGCAGGTCAAGATGGAAAATTCTTAACATATTCAAAAATAGAAGAAAGATTATTTAAAGAATGTCAAAGAGATGTTTCACTAAGAGTTGAAAAAATCCCGAACACCGAATCATTTATCGTTTCTGGCCGTGGTGAATTACATTTGTCAATTTTAATTGAGAATATGAGACGTGAAGGATATGAACTTCAAGTATCAAAACCAGAAGTAATTTTAAAAGAAATTGATGGTGTTATATGTGAGCCATTTGAAGATGTTCAAATCGATTGTCCTGAAGAATATTTAGGCAATATTATGGATACATTTGGTTCACGTGGTGGAGAATTAATTCATATGTCATATAATGAAAATCAAGTAAGAATCAATTATGTTGTTCCTTCAAGAGCTTTACTTGGATTTTCAACTCAATTCTTAACAATGACAAAAGGTTATGGAATAATTAATCATTCATATAAAGAATATAGACCAAAATTATCAATGAAAGTCGGTGAAAGAAAAGTTGGCGTACTCGTTTCAGTTGAAACAGGACAAGCAACACCATATGCGATTACACACGCTGAAGAACGTGGTACATTATTTATTTTGCCAGGAACACAAGTTTATGAAGGTATGATTGTTGGCGAAAATAGATATGATATGGATTTGGCGGTCACAGTTGTTAAAGAAAAGAATTTGACAAATATGAGATCTGCTTCAAAAGATACTACAGTTGTCCTAAAAACTCCAAGAAAAATGTCACTCGAAGAATGTTTAGACTATATTAACACTGACGAGTTAGTTGAGGTTACACCATCTTCATATAGATTAAGAAAAAGAATTCTTGATACAGTAGAACGAAAAAAATATGATGCTAGGAATAAAAAGGAACAAGATTAATAAAATCTTATAATCTAGCAACTATCACTAAATTAATAGGAATTAGAAAAAAAGCTATAATCTAATTCCTTTTTTTATAAATAAGATTTAGTAAATAAAAAATGAAATTGCTATAATTATTAACAATTCCATTATTTTTTATATTCTATTTAGTAAAAATAGTATTAAATTTTTTATCTCCTACAACCAAATAATAAAAATAAGTGTTATTATATTCGATATAAAAAATATCATCAGATAGGATATAAATTATACCAAAATCAGTATCTAAATATCCAAGCATTTCATTATCAGGGAAAGTAGCATATGAATAATCAACAAATTCATAATCAGATAATCCATTAAAAGAACCCATTTTTTCATCATTTATATTATATGCTTCGAAAGAATCTTGATAAGAAACAAATGAATATGCGCTTAAACTTAAATATTCGAAAGAAACATATTCACCAATATATACATAATGTTTATCATTTGCGTAAATATATCCATTATATATATAAATATCATATTGCTTTTCTTTAGTTATAATAGAATAAGAAATATACCATCCACCAGCGATTTGCCAGCTATTAGTGGTATCTTCATATACAACCATTTCTAACATATTTAAGACATTAGATATATCTTCATAATCTCTACTATAATATATATTTTTTAAACTTCCAGGAGCTACAGCACCATATCCTTTTTCTTTTTTAACCTTAATAACATCATTAAATGAAATAGAAGGGATATCTAAAATAGTACCAATATTTAAATATTCAATTGTTTCTATCTCGAATTTTAAAGTCACATCATATGATGGCATAATGTATGAAAATAACCAAATATAACCATCACCGTTTTCAATAGAGGTTTGTTTTTTATAAAATTCATCATTTTCGTACATCACTAAGTTAGAATCTAAAATTGGATTAGTATAAAAATATAATTTTGTACCACGCTTATAATACGTATTATATTTAGAAGAATTATCAGTTAAATAATCACTACCATCAGATATTTCTAACATATAATAATCCGATGAATCATTAATCCAAATACTTGGTTCATAACCAAATTCAATATAATAATCATATTCGAATCTATAATTATCATTTATATGAGACTTTGGTTCGTAAATGCCAGAATCACAACAAACTCTAATCAAATGAGCATCTTTTAGATATTTACCATTATCTTTATCTTCAATATAACTATTAGAATAAATTACTATATAAGAATTTTCTTCTTCAAAATAATAATTATTAATAGATTTTAAAGTAAGTTCTTTTGTTGAACTAAAATAATAAGATGTTTCTTTTCCTAAAATATAATTATATTCTTTTATTGACTCTGCGGTTCCACAAAAAGTAAAATCTAATGATTCAACATATTCCATTACTTCTTGAAAATATTCTTCATAAGACACATTAGAATCAATATAAACTCTTTGTTTATCTATTAAAACAATAGATGCATCTTTAGGTTTTGGTAAATCAGGAACTAGATTAGCGTATAGCTTCAAATCTTCAAAAAACAAATTTTCTTCTGTTTGATAAGTACATGAAAAAGCACTAAATATTAATACTACTAATAATAAAATTCTTTTTAATTTTTTCATAACCTTACACCTCTATTATTTCTTGCGTATATTTTACGCCATTAATTTCAAAATACCAACCAATGTCATTTTTAATCAATTGTAATTTTTTAATTTCTAATTCATCATTTGAACCATAACAATAATACCATAAAACAACATTATTGTCTTCTAACATATCAATATAAATATTTTCATAATATATTACTTGATTTCCATTTGAAGTATAACCAATCGTTCCAAGTTTACCTTCTTCATGTATTATTTTTTCTGTTTCATCAGATCCTATATATTTTCCAATAAAATCAAAATTTTTAAATGGTGACTTATTTAATTCATATTTTTCATCATTAATTACATAACATTTTTCATTTTGATCATAATTTATTACTTTATTAATTCCGTTTTCTTCATGAAATGAAAAACTAATTATGCCATCTTTATAAGATAAAAATTCAATCCATCCTATTTCAATTACTTTATAATTATTATATATTTCATACCAATATGTTGTAATATCATCAATATTATATTTTCCAACACTATATGAATTTTTAATTATAAAATAATTATCATATGTGCCATAAATATTGCTTTCAAAATCAAACATATAAATATTACTAATTGTTACATTATCAAATGTAGTATCTTCATAAATAGGTGTTTCATTGTATCCTGGTATATTAAAACACTCTATTTTATTCCTTTCTAAATTTATACAATTAAACACATTACCTTTACTTAATACATATTTATATGGTGAAGTTCCAGCATTTCTATTAATTGTAACTATAACTTGTGATTTAGAATTATATCTATTTAAATCTCCACTGAAATAATTATCTCCTGTGTACACTTCAAATTTATCTTCTTTAGAAATATACTTAAATATAGGATCATATGGTGATGTTCTAATAATAACATCTCCATTATCTTTAACCTGAGCAACATAAGGAATTGGTGTAACATTACTATAACTATATAAAACATCATCTTCTATAACTAATGCTATTCTATTTTTATTATCATAGAAAGTACCAATATATATTTTTTCATCGACATTAATATTTTTACTACCAACTATAATAGTTGTATCATTAGAAAACAAAGTTTCATCTGTAACTAGCCATTCCATTTCTTTATCTAAATAAATTCCACCATAAGTATTTAATAAATAAGATACTGTTTCTTTAGATAAATAGCCATCTTTTGCAATATAAAATGCGTTTGTATCCGCGATTGAGCCTTTTAAAGAAATAACATAATCGTTATCATCTAATTTAAATAATGTCATATCTTTTTCATCTAATGTTAGACTAGTAACTATCATCTCGTTAGTAAATGGTTTATAAATCATTTTTTGATTATGCTTATCATCTTTAATAATTATTTTATTATCAATTACTTCTTTAATTAATGTTTCATTTGTTTTTTCACCTATAATTATGTCTGAATAATATGATTTTGCGATATTATTATTTATTTCTAAAGCTAAAATAGTTGGTGAATAATCTTTAAAATATGTATCAACATATCCATATCTACCATTTATATCTAAGTTTTCAAGAGGTTTAACATCAACTTCATATGAAAATGAAAAATCACTATTTGTATTTAAAGTAACATTAATATTATATTTACCAGCTTTATTGCTATTAAAATTAGATGTATCAATAGAATATTCAGTATATTTGGTTTCTGCTATCTTATTGTTTGATAATCTTTTTTCAATAATTAAATCTTCTGGAATAATTGTTTCACCTATATAATATGTATCTCTATAATCAATTAAATCAATATTTGTTATTTCATCATTAGATACAAAAACATAATATCCGGTTTCTACTTCTGGTTTATTTTTCAAATAAATAGAAATATAATATCTTCCCGAGTTATTACTATCAAATGTATTATAATCGATAACTATTTCATCTTCATTTGCTCTTATATAACTACCATTACTCATTTTTTTATCAACCTTAATACCTTTATTGATAAAATTACAGTTTCTTTGATACTCGACAACTAAGTCATCTTGATTTGTTATTGTAAGTCCAACTACTTTTGGTTTATCAAATAAAAATATAGTTGTTGGAATAATAATTGCTAAAAGTAATAAAAATGCACTAACAAATCCTATTTTAGCAAAAGATAATTGAAATCGCTTTTTTGGTTGTTTTTTAAAACGTTCTATATTAATTTCATTTTGAATATCTTTAAAAGTCTTTTTAGTTTCTAATGAATCATTGAAATCTTTTAAAAATTCCATTTCAATTTTTTTCATATTATTTGACTCCTTTCATTTTTTTGTACTTTTCAAGAGCACGATAATACTTTGTTTTAATTGTTTTAACATTTTGGTTTAATTTCAAAGAAATATCATCAAATTTTAAATCATTAACCAAATGCAACAATATGATTTGCACATCTTCTTCCGATAAAAATGTTTTCAAATCTTTTACTAATAAAGTCATTTTTTCATTTTCCAAGAATATTTGTTCGCTTGAAAAATTATTACCATTTAAGTAATCTAGCTTATCAATATCAACTATACTTATCCTTTTATTTTTCTTTAGAAAGTCAATAGCGTTATGTTTACACGCTGTTGATAAATATGATTTAATAGTTGATTTTAAATGTTCTACATCTTGAAAAAATTCAATAAAAGTATCTTGAACAATATCCTCTATATCCGCATCGTTTTTTATATATTGTGCAGTTATAAATGTAACAAGAGGTTTATATTTATAATAAATATAACTAAATGTTGCTTCTGGTTCTTCCTTTCTTTTTGAATGAATTGCTTTGAAGAGTTTTGATTCATCGTTCATAATAGGATCCTCACTTTTGATTCTTCTCTTCACCAATAAGGCGATTAATAAAGTAAAAAAGTTTCAATTATTAAAAAAAATATAATAAAGAATTATTCTTATATTACATTTTTAACATTATATCCAGAAGCAAACGCAAAAGCTATATTATATCCTCCACACATACCATCAATATCAAGTATTTCTCCACATGGATAAATATTATTATCTATTAACATATTATTTAAAAAAGTTAAATCAATACCACCAGAAGTCACTTGACTTGATTCAAATGGATATAAATCAATAACTTTAACTTTATAATTTTTAATCTTACTAATTAAATCATTTTTTATATAATGCATGAATTCATCTTTTAATTCTTCAATAAAAAGATTTTGAAGATTTTCTTCAATAGTAAAAGAAGAATTATATATCTCATATTTCAATTCATCATAGCTATAATATGGAGCAAAATCTATTCCAATTTGATAATCATTATATGATGATAAATGTTTTCTAGCAAGAATAGAAGATATATTAAAAGTAACAATTCCTGATATACCATCTTTTTTAATTAATATTTCACCATATTCTTCATATATTTTTTTATTATTTTCATATAAAAACAAATTAACTTTAAATCTTTTCCCTTCAAGTTTTTTATTTTTAAACATAGTGGTTTTAATAGGAGTTAATGCCGGTGTAATTTTTGTTAATTTAATATTTGAATCATGCATAAATTTATTTTTTATTTCTTTATTTGCATTATATGAAAATCCACCTATAGCTAAAACAACAAAATCATACTCCTCTTCAATTTCATTATAATTTAAAATCAACTTATTATTCTTATTAATTACTTTATTAACGTATGTATTTAGTTTAATTTTAATATTATTCATATTTAAAAACCTTTCAAACAATTTTACAACTGTTTTAGAAGATTCACTTCTAGGATATACTCTTCCTTCGTTATCAAAAAAATATTTAAGTCCTAAATCATTAAATATCTCTTCATAATCATTTAAAAAATCATTCATATATTCTTTAGCAATAAAAGAATTAGAATAAAAAGAGTAATCAATAGGTATATGAAAAAAATTACATTTTCCGTTACCAGATACTTTTATTTTTCTACCAATTTGATTATCACTTTCAAATAAAGTAATATCTTTATATCCATTTTTTACTAATGAATATATACTCATTAATCCAGAAGGACCAGAGCCAATAACCGCGACTTTTTTCATATATTCATTATATATTCTTTTTGTTGATTTTAAAAACAATTTTACTTATTATTAAAAAAAGGGGAATGAATATGATATTACTAACAGGACCAAGCGCATCAGGAAAAACAGAAATCGCTAAAGAATTAACAAAGATTTTTGGTATTAAAAAAGTTGTAACTCATACAACAAGAGAAATAAGAAAAGGTGAAATTGATGGAATTGATTATCATTTTGTAACAAAAAGTGAATTTATAAAACTAAAAAACGAAGGAATTTTTGTTGAAACAACTTTTTATAATAATAACTATTATGGGACAAGCAAAAAAGAATTAGGTAGTGATAAAGTATTAGTTATTGATCCTGTTGGAAAAGACTCTTTTCTTAAATTAAATAATCCTAAAAATATTTTTTTCTTTATAAATGCAAACAAAGAATTAAGAAAGAAAAGAATGATTGAACGTGGTGATTCAAATGAAAATATCGAACAAAGATTAAAAAAAGATGAAACTTGGTTTGATAAAAACTCAAAAAAAGGTGTCAATTTTATTATTATAAATGAGAATAAATCGTTAGAAGAAATTGCACGTGAAATTTATAATATGTATATAAAAGAAATTAATTTATAACACAACATCATCTACTCCTTGTATAGAATTTTCTTTCTTTAGAGTAATATATCTTATCGCTGCTGCAATTAAAGCAAGTAATACCGCGATTAAATATAAAAAATTACTTTTTGTTTTATTCTTTATATAATTCTTATAAGTTGTATATGCAAAAAATAATGATGTTAATAAAAATAACAGTGAGGATAACTCACTTTTTTTTGTAACTTTATTTGTATCTATATTTGAATATCCTTTTTCAATCTTTATTAAATCATTTATTACAATTATTGATATTATTATTGCAATAATAGAAAATAGTAGAACAATTATTTGAGTTTTATATTCTAAAATAATTTTTCTACTATCTTCATTCATATTATAATTTATGATTTAATTAATTAATATATTTAGAAAGTTTTCATTTTCTTCAATTCTTCTTGTATATGATTTTCTAAATCATTTATCAAATTAGGTAATTCTTCAAGTGAATTTAATTTTGCTCCACTTGCTAATTCATGACCACCACCATCATATTTTTCCGCAATATGATTAATTGGTATTCTTTTTGATCTAAGTGATATTCTATAATTATTATCTACTGTATCTTCTGTTACACTAAAACATACTTCAATATTTTCTATATCCCTTAACATTGATAGATTTTCTTTGCCGCGTTCTTTTGTAATGTTTAATTCATTTAAATCTTGTTCTTTTAAAATATAATAAGCAACACCTTTATCAGTAAAATTAGTATTATTTAAAATATATTTTGTAACTAATAAATCTTGATATGTCTTTCTATACATTTTTAAATATACATCTTTTGAAATATCAAGCCCTGTATCCATCAATTTTGAAACAGTGTCAAATGTATGTTTAGAAACGGATGAAAATAAAAATCTTCCAGAATCACCTACAATACCAGAAAATAAATATTTAGCAACACACCTAGACATTGGGTATTTTCTTTTATTAAAAAATATAAAATCCGCGATTAACTCAGCACAAGATGATAATTCTTCATTTATTATTTGAATATTTGCATAATCATCTGTAAAAGGATGATGATCAAATTTAATAATCATTTTAGCATTTTTAAATCTTTTATCATCTATTCTTTTTTCATTAGCAGTATCACATACTATAGCTAAAAAATCTTTTGGAAAATCATCATCATCTATTTCATCAATTACAGGATACATTCTTGGTGTTAAATTAACATGATTCTTACCAGTTAAAAAAATATGTTTAGTTGGGAAGCTGTTCATTAGCCAATAATATAATCCAAATTGACTACCAAGTGCATCAAAATCAGGTAATTCATGTCTAAAAATAACAATATTTTCTGCTTTTTTTATTTCACGAATAATTCTTTTATATTCTTTTTTATTCTTTTTTATCATAAAGACCCTCCTACTGAATTAATACTAGATATATTTTGTTCTGGTGATAAAAATCCACCGATAGTAACAAAGAAGATAATAAGACCAATAATAACAAGTAAAACAATAGCTAAAAATATAATAATAGCTTTATCTTCAGGATTTTTTAATGAAAAATTTTTTTCAACTTCTGGTCTATCAATAATTTCTTTCTTTTTAAAAATCATATATTTTCACCAAATTGATTATATCAAAAAAATAATAAAAAGTACTAATTATTACATATTTATTTAAATTAAAGCAATAAAATAGAGGTAAAATATTTACCCCTATTAAATAACTAATTACATAAAATAATCTTTATATAAATGATATACTTCCTCAATACCAGTTAAACCGCTGTAAAAATGTTCAGAAAGAGCATTTATAGCTTTTTCTTTATCCTTTTTTTCAAGTGCATCTACGATTTCAATATGATAATTATATAATTCTTTTAATCTATCAATATTACGTAAATATGTCATATTTCTATATCTATTATATATTGGAGATAAATTTGAAACTGTATTCCATACACCATTTTTACCAACAAAGCCAAACATTGTCGAATGAAATTTATTATCATTTTCATAAAACTTATTATTTCTTTCTTCATTATCTTCAATTGATAAAATTTCTTTTTGTCTAATTAATATTAAATGTAAAATATTAATTTGATCAATTGTAATTTTTTCAATCAATTTAGAAATAATATCTTCTTCAATCGTTTTACGTATATACATTATCTCGGCAACATCATCAACATTAATTTTAGTAACATACGTTCCTTTTTGAGAAACAACTTCTACTAAATTATCTCTTTCAAGCCTTGCAAAAACATCTCTAACAGGAGTTCTAGATATATGAAATCTCTCAGCAATATCAATTTCTCTTAACATTGTTCCCGGTTTGATTTTTAATACAACAATTTCTTTTTTTAATTGTTGATAGATTGGTTCTGATGATTTAGCCATAAATAATCCTCTTTTTAATTAACGTTGAACACGTCCATTAGCATTTCCACCCGCTAATGACTCAACTTCTTCAACAGAAACAAGGTTGAAATCGCCAGGAATTGTATGTTTTAATGCTGAAGCCGCAACTGCAAATTCAAGTGCTTCACCTTGATTGTTTTTAGTTAATAATCCATGAATAATTCCACCAGAGAATGAGTCTCCACCACCAACTCTATCAATAATAGGATTAATATCATAACGTTTTGATTCATAGAATTCTTTTCCATCATAGATTAATGCTTTCCAACCATTATGTGTTGCAGAGAATGATTCTCTCAAAGTTGAAATAACATATTTAAAGCCGAATTCTTTTGCCATTTGTTTAAAAATATTTTGGTATCCAGCAGCATTAGTTTCTCCACCTTCAACATCAGCATCAGGTTTAAATCCTAAACATAATTCTGCATCTTCTTCATTACCAATACAAACATCAACATATTTCATTAATGGTTTCATAATTGATTGAGCTTTTTCTTTTGTCCATAATTTCTTACGGAAATTTAAATCAACTGAAACTGTTACACCATGACGTTTTGCAGCTTCACAAGCAAGTCTAACTAATTCTGCTGATTTATCTGAAATAGCAGGTGTAATTCCTGACCAATGAAACCAAGATGCACCTTCCATTATTGCATCAAAATCAAAATCTTCAGGATCCGCTTCTGCAATCGCGGAATTTGCTCTATCATAAATTACCTTTGATGGTCTCATTGAAGCACCAGTTTCTAAATAATAAATACCTACTCTATCTCCACCACGAGCAATATAATCATCATGAACACCATATCTTCTTAATGCATTAACTGCAGATTGACCAATTTCATGTTTTGGTAATTTTGTTACAAAATAAGCATCATGGCCATAGTTTGCAAGAGAAACAGCAACATTTGCTTCTCCTCCACCATAAACAACATCAAATGATTGTGCTTGAACAAAACGTGAATTTGAAGGTGTTGATAATCTTAACATTATTTCACCCATTGTAACTACTTTTGACATAAATAATTCTCCTTTATAATTCTAATCTATTTTATTGACGTGCTTCTTTAACTTTTGCTACAAATTGTTTAGCAATTTCTGTTACACCTTCATAATTACCAGTTTTTGCTGGTTTAGTTAATTCTCCACCAACACCAACTGCAACACAGCCAGCTTTAATCCATTGATCACAATTTGCAAGAGAAACACCGCCAGTAGGCATCATATTAGCTTGTGGTAATGGTCCTTTAACAGCTTTAATATAATCTGGTGATGCCGCACTTCCTGGGAATACTTTAATAATATCAACTCCTGATTTCATAGCGTTTACCATTTCAGTAATTGTATAGCAACCTGGCATATATGGAATTTGATATAAATTACAAATTTCTGCAACATCTTTATCGAAACATGGCGATACAACAAATTTAGCACCTGCTAAAATAGCAATTCTTGCTGTAACAGCATCTAAGACTGTTCCTGCACCAACTAATAATTTTTCTCCACCAAATTTAGCATTTAATGAACGTATAACTGCATCTGCACCTGGAACTGTAAATGTAACTTCAATACCAACAATTCCACCTTTAATACATGCATCAGCAATTTTAATAGCTTCATTTTCATTTGAAGCTCTAACTACTGCAACAACTCCACAGTCGCAAAGTCTATCGATAATTTTTGATTTAAACATATTTTCCTCCTAAATTTATTATAACTGGCTATCACCAGGTTATAAGCATATAAACATAATATCCATTCATATTTGATCGAATATCAATACCTGTTTGTTCGATAAATCTTGTTATCCTATAATTAATAGTATTCCTATGAGTAAATAGTACTCTAGATGTTTTATTGATTGACATATCTTGCTCTATATATACTTTAACAGTATCTAATATATCTTCACTAATATCATCTTTAAATGATAACAATTTATCAACTATACTTTTATCATTGTTAATGACCTTATTTAATTCTTCAATAAAATAATATAGTCCTGTCCTTTTATTTAACTTAATAATTTGTTCAATTTCACTTTCAAATTTTGGAACTATTACAATGGTTAATTCATCTTGTAAATCCGAATTTATTGCTTCTAAACAATGATTAAGTGTTATAATTTGTAAGTCATCTTGAATCAATGTTATTTTTCCAAATTTTTGATTCCATTCAATAATATACTCACCTTTAATTATTTTTTCAAATATTAAATTTATATTTTTAAATGGAATATCGTTTTTCGATTTAATATACAAATATATCATAATAAATATCTTCTAAATGTTGTTTGCTTTAATATTATTAACCTTATTAATAATTACTTTTTCACCGTTATTACCATCAATGGTAACATTATTTAATATAACATTATTAACACAATTAAAATATAATCCCATTTTAGATACTGCTTCAATATTTGACATCATTGCAGGCATTCCTTTTGAAGCATTTTCTTTAAAACTAATTGATGAATCTTTAATTGTAATACTTTCAATTGGCATTTCTGGTAAGCCATAAAAATATCCAGCAGCCCATTCAGCATTTGTTGATTTTATCCTATTAAAAGTAAATTTACCTAAATATGGTGTTCTATCATCGACAGGTAGTTTTTCCTTACTCCATACATATTCAGTTTTACCATCTGGATCACAGAAATAAAACATATTAATTACTAATGGTGTTAATACGCCATCCATAATAATATCTTTAAATTCAACACCATCAACTACACAATATTTTCCCCTACCACGGCGTGTTTTAATTCTTAATCCCCTGTCTGTTTCTTTAAAAATACAACGTTCTACAGATAAACCTTTAATTCCACCAGACATTTCTGAGCCTAAAACAATTCCTCCGTGACCATCTTTCATCAAACAGTTTCTAATAACAAAATTAGATGAAGGAGTTTTATATTTCATACCCATATAGAATTTTCCTGATTTTATTGCTATACAATCATCGCCAACAGAAAATGTAGAGCCTATGATTTTTACATTATCACATGATTCAGGATCCATACCATCAGTATTTGGTGAATCTTTAGGATTTGTTACCTTTATTTCATAAAAACCAATGTTTTTAGAAAAGAAAGGATGTATCGTCCAACAAGGAGTATTTTTAAATGATAGACCTTGAACTTGAATATTTTGACATTTATCTAAGAATAATAATCTAGGTCTTCCATATTCTAATCCTTTTGGATTATTCCACCACGAAGAATTTTTTGCATTTCCATCAATTGTTCCAAGACCGTATAAATTAACATTATCTAACCAATATCCAGAAACAATCGCGGCTTTCATCGGATAAGGATTTCCTTCCCATTGACCAATTTGAATATAATCTTTTTTGTTATAACATTCAATTTCGCCTTTAAATGTTGGATACTCATTAACATCCTCTAATGCAAGTAAAGAAGCTCCTTCTTTTAATTCAATATGTATATTTGATTTTAAAAATATTGAAGAGACTCTATAGACACCTTCATTAAAAACAAGTAATCCATCATTTGGAAGCATCATAATAGCTTGATTAATTGCTTTTGTATCATCATGAATACCATCTTTATATACACCAAAATCATCAATATTATAAATAACAGATACGTTTTTTGTTTTAAATTTCTTTTTACATCCATTAATACTTATTTCATAACGTGTATCAGGTATTAAATTATAAAGAGAAAAAACATTTGTTTTTACACTTTTTTTAACAATTTTTCCATTTAAATATACATCATAATCTTTGTTTGAATAATAAACATCTTTATTATTTAGTTCAACTGTAATTGATGTAGGTGCATTAAATATAATATCAAACATTTTCCTTATCCTTTCTAAATATTTTGTTAAATAATTTAACAAATATATTTTTAAGTAAAATAAATAGCATATCGATACCAAGAAGTAATAGTCCAGTAAATATAGGTTCAACAGAAATATTAATTGCAAAGTATTTATTTAATAAATCATTTAAATTTTCAAAAATAACAACACAAGGATATGTTACAAAAAATGAATATAATATATTAATAAATAATGAATATACTTTCTTACTATGAAAAAATATAAAATATTTACTTTGTCTTTTATCACTATCCATTAATTCGATAAAATGATTAACAACAACATCTAATATAATTCCATCAAATAAAGAAAGTACTATACTTAATATAATAATTCCTGCACTATCAAGTGCAGCATCATTGCCAATTAAATTTGATAATCCCCAAAAAATAAAAAATACACCAACACCATACATCCACCATTTAAAAACTAAAGCTTTTATAGCAAAAGGAATCCTTGAAAAAAAGCTATTATCCTTATAAGGATTAATATCTTTTGTTGGACCTTTTTTTAGTTCTTCAATTTCTTGTTCGGTTAAATCTTTATTTTTTTTCATATTTTAAACAAATAAATCGGTTATTAATATTGTAATAGAAAAGAATATTTTTTAACTATTAAACTAATAACCGATTGACGGACTCCTTTTTATTTTTTTTGATTTATTACATATAATGTAACATTTAATTTAACTAATTTTGTATTTTCTTTTTCAACAACTTCTTCAATATTATTCTTATCTTCAATAATCTCTTTAAAGTTATTACCTAAAACTTCTCTACATAAATCATCATCAATATCGTTTAAGTTATAACCATATTCATTCTTTTCATTCTCTGATTCTAAAATAACTTCGCCATTACTTTCAATTTCTTTATCTTGCATAGAAGAAGATAATTTAATTCTTTTTGTATATTTTTGAATTAATGGAGAAAGAACTAAAATAATAATTGAAATAGCAACTAAAATGATATGAATAATAGTAAATGCAATACCTGCTCCACCAGGATATTCCATAGTTAATCTATTATATAATTGATCGCCAATATATACATTACCATTTAAATGACGATATATCTCTGAAAGATAATATATATCATTAATTAATTGAATAGCGGATAAACTATAAAATCCAACAGCGTATAATTTTTTTCTTGATGATCTATAATTTAATAAGCACAATGTTCCAAGCATTGAGAATAAAAATGCAAAGAATTGAATCATAGTAAATGGAACATCAGGATCAGATTCAGCTTGTGCCCAAGGCCATCTTGGTTGAATAATAAGTACATTTAATGGAGTATATACATATATAGCAAATGTAAATACTATCATTGCAAGAGCAGCGAAAATCAAAGCAAATATATCAATGTGATTTTTATAAAAAATAATTTGTCGTTTTAATGTTAATGAAAGTCCAGAATTATTTTTAACACAATCTAAATAATATTCTTCATTAATTCTTTTAATAAACGCGTCATTATCTTCATTAAGAATTTTAACACCTCTAATGATACCAACAATCTCTCTAATACAAAGTATTAAAACTGAAGCACAAATAGCAATAATAGATAATACATTAACTACAACATTTGTTGTAAATGTATTAACTATTAATCCAATAATTCCTGCAAGACAAATAATTAAAAACAAACATGTATATAATAAATAATCTTTAAAAGAATTATTTTGTTTCATTAATTTTTTATCTATACCAAAATCGTATAAGAATATAGACATTAAACCAATTTTCTTTTTTTGTGAAACGATAGAATCGATATCTTCTTTTTTTAATTCATTAATATTTTTATTAATCATATATCAATTCCTCCTATCTAACGAATTCTTTCTTCAGTAATTGCATCGAAGAAACATACTAAATCAGCATTATATCCAAATCTTACTGTTTGTTCTCTTTCTAATTTAGTCCATTCATGAACTTTTGCAACAACTTTAATTCCACCAATTGTACCATGAAGTAAAGAATAAGCTCCTAATCTTTCAACGTGATCAATATATAATTCAAGAGAATTACCTTCTACAAAGTGTTCTGGTCTTATACCAAATACAACTTTCTTTCCTTCATAACCCCTATCAGTAAGAAGTTTAGCATTTTTTTCATCTAAATCTATTGTTGTATTTTTTGTATAAAGTTTACCATTTGAATAAAGCGCTAAAATGAAATTCATTGGTGGAGTACCCATAAATGATGCAACAAATAAATTATTAGGATCTTTATATACTTCAATTGAAGTACCTATTTGTTTTACATGTGCTTCTGACATAACAACAATTCTATCAGCTAAAGTTAACGCTTCAATTTGATCGTGAGTAACATATATCATTGTTGCGCCTAATTTATGGTGTAATAATTTTAATTCTCTTCTTAATCCAGAACGAAGTTTAGCATCAAGATTTGATAAAGGTTCATCAAATAAGAATACACTAGGATCACGAACAATTGCTCTACCAACAGCAACACGTTGTCTTTGTCCGCCAGAAAGTTGACTTGGTTTTTTATTTAACTCAGTAGTTAAATCAAGTATTTCTGCAGCTTTCATAACCTTTTCATGAATAACATTAATGTTTTCTTTTCGTAATGTTAATGAAAAAGCCATATTTTGATAGACGGTCATATGTCCATATAATGCGTAGTTTTGGAAAACCATCGCAATATCTCTATCTTTCGCAGCAAGCCTAGTACAATTCTTATCACCGATATATAACTCACCTGAAGTAATATCTTCAAGTCCCGCGATCATACGAAGTGTTGTAGATTTACCACATCCAGAAGGTCCTACTAAAACAATAAATTCACCATGTTTAATATCAATATTAAAATCAACAACAGATTTATTAGGATTACCTTCATATTGTTTTTCTATATGTCTTAATGATACATCTGCCATATTATTTTACCTCCTTATTTTTACTATTTAAGAAAGCATTTAACTTTTTACCTCTATATATAGAAACTATTCCTGATACAACAAGAAGTATTAATACTAATACATAACATAATACAGCAGCATTAAATCTATATGTTGCAACATTACTTGAATCAAATAAATTTTCTCCAGAGAATGAACTGTATAAATAAGTAAAAATTCTTAATGAGTTTAAAACACCAATAACAATTGAAATAATTCCCCATCTAACATTATATGTTTTAACTTTTTCTGCGGTTAAAAATGTAAATAATAAGAAAATAATATTAATTATAATATCTAATCCTGTATTAAATTTTGCACTAAAAGTTAATGTACTATAAATTGCAACAAAACTAATGCATTGAAATATAATAGCAAGTAAGCAAGCATTATATGATAATTTATTATTTCTATATCTTAATATTTCAACATTTGATATAGCGTTATTACTAACATATGAAGAAAATTCTTCGTTACTCATTTTATTTATATTAATACCATTTAAAATACCTTTAACAACATCTATAACAATAAAAACTCCACACATTATAGTAATAACATATAAAACAATGTTAACAACAGTATCAATTAATCCTTTATCATAAGATGATAGTAAACCAATAAAATACATTAAAATAGCAACTGCAATAACTAACAATAATGTTTTAATTAGATGAAAAACCCCATCTTTATATCTTTTCATTAATATTAAATCTATCCCAAATACTGAAAATATCATAGATAAAATACTAATCATTTTTTTATTTTTAACAATAGAGTCTATTTCTTTTTGTGATAATTTATTTACAAATTTAGTTTCACTCATATTCATAACCTCCAATGTTAAATATTCTTCGTTTTTAATTTATTATTTGATATTATTTTATTAATTAAAATAATAAGTACTAAAACAGATAGAACCAATAATAAACCAAAAACTATATAACCTATAACATAATAAAACGAATTTACTTCAATAGGATTATATGTATTTAAAAATTTTGAAAATTCACCAATTATATTGCCATCATCATCAATTTCAATATATTTTTCAAAATTATAAAATTTTTCAAAATCAATACTATGTAAAATATTTAAATAATTAGATAAATAACTAATGCAATATATACTTGTAAACGCAGAATACAATGACAAAGCACCAACGCTTATAGTATTTGTTAAGTAATATTTATTTCTAATATTAGATCTTAATAGATATACTATACCAGTTAACACAAGACCAATTATTGCAAATATTAACAATTGATTTGAAAACAAACTTGTGTTTTGTGCAATTTGAACAACCTCTGGCAAATCATTAAGATATTTTTCTTTTCCTATAATTATATCTCCATTTGCATAAAGCATATAGATGATCAAATCCGCTAAAGGCGTTGCAAATATTAATCCATAGATGAAAAGTACACCAAATATGCAAATCATAGTTGGAAAAATATACTTTTGAACTATTTGAAGTATTTTTTTCATTTTTATATCCTCCAAAAATAAGAGAAATAGTAGGGAGATTGGGATTTCTCCCTACTATATTTTTAATAATTAAACAAATTAATCATGCATTCTATTAAATGCATTAGCATAAATATTTAAGTATTTGCTACCAAAACATTCATCTTTATAATAAGTAATGTATTCATCTTTTGTTTTTAAAGTAGTAGTTCCATCAGTACCACCAAATCCATACATTACATATTTAGCCCATATATTAGACTTAGAACTATCATTAGTAATTTCATCTAATTTAGTATATTGAGTCGTTATAGCAGATGATTCATCAGCATCTAATGCAAATGTTGTTGGACAAATCCAATACCATTTATCAGCATTAGTCCATGTGACATCAGGATGTTCAATTACACCTTTAGCAATTGCTTTAGAAACGATATCTAATCCTTCTCTGCCTTCAGTAACATTACATTGATATTCCATACCTTGTTCTTTTACATAACCAATTGGGAATGTAGCGCCTAAGTATTTACGATAGTAGTTAGTATAGTTATATTTAGTTAATGTAGCAAGTTGTTCAATTGTTTTATCATTTAATTTTGGAACTTGTTTTCCATTATATTCAATTGTTGCAATTGTACCATCACTATTTCTTTCTAAGTATTGATCAGGGCCATAAGACATTAATCTATTTCCTTCTTCACTCCAGAAATAATCAAATAATGTTAAAGCGCGTGCTAATTTCTTTTCATTTCCAGCTTTTTCAAGATTACCTGATAAGCACCAACCTTCAGTTTTAACAGATCTCCAAGATTCTTGGAAACGAGTATATTTATCAGAATTATTCCATCTAGCAAGAGGAGCTATTACTGGTTGGAAACAATATCCTTCAAATGTATCTCTATAATTATTATTATAAGCTGTTTGAGTTTGACAATAATCAAATGTTGAGAAGCCTAAATTCTTACTATGTAAATCTTCTACATACTTACCAGCAGTTCCACCAGCAGATGTTGAATCGTTAAAGTTAGCTAAAATTAAACCTTCATTATACATTTGATTAAATCTTTCAAGTGCATCAACAGTACCTTGTTCCCATCTAGCATCACGAACTACACCATTTGAATTAATATATAAATATCCAGATCTTGATGATAATCCACGAATTCCAAATAATTGTCCCATAAATGAGAACAAATCAGCTGTACGTGAGTTTTTACTTTCACGAGGATATAATGGTACAACTGGGTCATTCTTTCCTGTTAAAAATTGAGGATTTGCTTTAATACATCTTAATAAAGCAACATATTCGTCTGCATCATAAGCAGCATCTTCTCCAACAAATAAATCAGAAAGTTTATCATATTGATTTCCATATGTATCTTTAATATATGCTTTTAATGTTTCAACTAATGTTTGTCCATTTTTAGTTGTTAATGCATTCATTCTAGCAATAATACCTTTACCAGAAGAATATTTTTTTGTTAATGTTGCTTTTTCTCCATTTCTTAATACTGAAACTTCAGTGTCAAGTGAATCTGGCATATATGCTGTATAACTTGTATTAATTGTTGTAGATGTATCATAACTACCATTTTCTGTATCAAGTAACTTTTTAACCCAGTCAGTTCTCATTAATACCATTTTTTCTGCATCATCATATCCATCAAAATATGGTGCATAATAAATAGAACCTGTGCTAGTTGTAATTGTCTTTTTAACAACTTCATTACTATCTAAGAAATCTCTAAAATTAGGTAAATAATTAAGATACTTTGATAAATCTAATATACTTCCTGCATTCATTGTAGCTTGATTTTGAATTTGTGATGCACCACCTTGAAGAACATCAACTTTATCAAGACCTGTTGTAATCCAGTTTGTAAATGAATCATTTACTTTATCAGCAGGTGTTACGTCATTAATAGTAATATTTAATCTTTGAGAAACTTCTTTCCAAACAGGTTTTAAATCACCAGCTAAATAAGTATTACCTTCAATATCTTGATATCCCTTAATAGATGAATCAAATTCCATACGAGTATCTGATTTTTGGTATTGAATAGACATTTTTAATTCAACTTTTTCTTCTAAATTATCAATACTCGAATTTTCATTACTGGCACTTACGCCTTCGCTATTTGACGTAACATCATTACTAGCTTGTTCACTATTATTTTGATTTCCACCACCACAAGAAGCTAATAAGCCAACAAGTGTTAGTCCCATCAAAAGAATTTTTTTGTTTTTCATAATATCTCCTTTCAAAAACAATTCTTTATATATTAATCTTTTCCCTACGAAAAGTATTAACCAAATTAATTATTCTTTAACTCCGCCTAAATTAACTCCTACAGCGAAATATTTTTGAATAAACGGATAAATAATTATAACTGGAATTATTGCACACACAATCATCGCATACATAAATGCATATGGCGAACAATTATATGGAAACGGATCAGGGTCGCCAGTAGCGTCAATATATTTTTCAAGTACATTACGAATATACACTTGAAGAGGTTGAGCATCTGGATCATTAGATAACATTTGTTTTGCCCAGAAATAACCATTCCATCTTGAAATTCCAAAGAAAAGCGCTACTGTAGCAATTGTTGCTTTTGACATTGGAATATAAACTTTTGAGAATATTTGAAATTCACTAGCTCCATCAACTGTTGCAGCTTCTTCAATTTCTTTTGGAACACCTTCAAATGCATTTCGTAATAAGATTACATTATAAGCAGATGTTCCCATTGCAATAACAATTAACCATTTATTATCAGTAATTCCCATTCCATTCATAATCTCTTGTGTTTGATAATAATTCAAATATGTCGCGTACATTCCTGCAGCAAACCACATAGTAAATACTAACAAGAAATTTAATTGCTTACGGAATACTAATCTTTTTTTAGAAAGAGCATAAGCACCAAGCATAGAAGTAACCATACACCAAATAGTACCATATAACGTGATAAATAAAGTATTAGTATATGATACCCAGAAACCTCTATCTTTAATAATTTCAGAAAAAGCAACAGTTTGGAAATCAACAGGTAGTAAAATTACATTACCATTATTAATCGCGGTTTCTCCTGAAAATGCAGCGCTTATAACGAATACGAATGGATATAAGCAGCATAGAGCAAATGCTGTAACAAATAGATATGATAATATTTTAAATATAATTTCAGAAATATCTAAATTCTTTTGCATAATAACTCATCCTCCTTAACTAATAAAGTGAAGTAGAAGAAACTCTACGTGCAATTGCATTAGATCCAAGAACTAATAACATAGCAATAACAGCATTAAATAAATCCGCTGCCGCACCTGCTGCAGAATTCGCATTAGAACCAGACATTGCAATACGGTAAACATAAGCAGAAAGCACTTCACCAGCACTCGCATTTGGTGATTTACCATTATTAGTTAATAATAACACTTTTTCATAACCTACGGTTAGTAAGTGACCAATTTGCATAATTAACATAATAGTTAAAGTAGAAGCAATTCCTGGGAATGTAACATATTTAATTTGTGCCATTTTATTAGCCCCATCTATTCTAGCAGCCTCATAAGAAGTTGGAGAAATACCAATAATTGCAGCAAAATAAACGATTGATGAATAACCACCAGTCTCCCAAATACCTGTAATTTGATATAAAGCACGGAAATATTCAGGATTTTTTAAAATATTATTAGCTTCTTGAATATCGCCATTATTAATAAAACGAGGAATTATATTTAAATTATATAATAATTCTGCAACTGGACCAGCACCATTATAATCAGTAGATGGTCTTAAAATACAGATTGTAATTGTAGTTAAAACAACAATTGAAACGAATTTTGGTAAGTAACAAAATACTTGTACAACACTTCGATAAACTTCACTTTTAATTTCCGAAAATAATAAAGCTAATATAATAGGAAATGGAAAGCCAAATACTAAGCCATAAAAACTAATAATAAATGTGTTTTTAAAAGCTCTCCAGAATTCCATACTCATATCACCGAATATTAATTTTTCAAACCAATGAAGTCCAACAAATTGTGAAGAATAAATTCCTGCAGATTGATTAAAATTCTTAAATCCTACTAAAAGTCCATCAAGTGGAAGATATTTCCAACAAAAGAATACAAATGCTAAAGGTAATAACATTAGATACAATCTCCAATCCTTTACCATTCTTTTTAGTTGGGTCTTCCAATAATTTCGCTCAATAAGTTCTAATTCTTCTTCGCTAACTTTTTCTAGTGCCATACTTATCCCCTTCCTTTTCTTTGAAATGTTTATTAAGTTTTATTAAATCTTCTTCACTTAGCATTCCGCCATCAAGTAAAGAAATATCATTTGTTTCTTTACTGCTATTTATATCAGTTGTTAATGATTGACCTTCTTTTTCATTAATTTCTTTCCTAATTCTTGCACTTTCTGGTACAGAATGAAGTTTAATTAAATATTCACTCATATCAACAAGAAAGTCTTTTTGTTTGTTTGCAATAACAAGAACTATTGATGACATCAAAAGGTTAAGCGAATTTCTTGTTATCATTATTTTAAATGCCTCTATTAAAGTTACATTTTTATCAAATATTCCCCAAATTAATGAAGTAATAGTTATGTATAACGCATAACCAATTATAGAATACAAAATCAAATATAAGATATTTTCTTTTATTTTAGATTTAGTAATCTTCTTTAAATAAATAACAAGAACCATAGTTGATAAAACACCAACAATATTTGCTAGAGTTGATAAAAAGTCATACGCTCCATTATTGAATGAATTTTGAATTATTATTCCTCCAATAGCAGCAACAATTCCAGGTACAACACCTAACAAATCCCACCTAAACATACCTATAAGTGAAAATAAAATAGCAAATGATACTGAAAAACCTTCCACCATAAATTTCACTTGATTACTAGCATAAGCTAAAACAGCCTCTATTATAAAAGCTATAACTGTTAGCATAGCTAAATCAAAAAATTTATAACCTTGTTTAGACAAAATTTGCTCCTTAAAAATACTGTAAGCGTTTCCACTACACTATTATTTTAATTAACAATTGTATATTTGTCAATATAAAAAAGGAGCCTTATTATTAAATAATAACGTCTTGTATACATCAAAAATTAAAATATTAAAAACAGTATTATTTTTTAAAACTTTTATTTTGAAATATTTTTTTCTATAATTAAATAGTAATGGCATTGATTAATATTTTTTTAATATTTTTTTATTGCTAATATTATTTTTGAGGTATTTATGGATATTATTAATGTTTCTAAAAAAAATAAAATTAATACTATAACAAAAGCTTTATCATTAGTAACAAATAATAATATAACATTAATTAATATTGATGAAGGTATTTATAATGAAAAAATAACTATAGATAAAGATAATATTATTTTAAAAGGAAAAGGCATTAATAAAACGATAATAACATTTGATGATTATTCTAAAAAAATCCATCAAGATGGGCGAGATTTTAATACTTTTAGAACATCAACACTCAAAATACTAGGTGATAATTGTAAATTGTTTGACTTAACCATAGAAAATAGTTCTACATCAAAAGATAAAGGTCAAGCTATAGCTTTAGCAAATTATGGTAACAATCTTGTAGCAAATAATATTAAAATAATTTCCGAACAAGATTCCTTATTTTTAGGTCCTTTACCAGATGATTTAAAAGAAAGATATAGTAATTTCTTAACAAAAAAAGAATTATTTATTGAAGGAAATATATATTCAAAATTTTCAAATTGTATTATACAAGGAAATATAGATTATATTTTCGGATGCGGTGAAACACTTTTTAATGAATGTGAAATTATATCTTCTTCATCTGGATATGTTACTGCTCCATCTCATAGTATGTTTCAAAATTTAGGTTTCATTTTTTACAATTGTCATTTTAAAAGATTAAATGATTCAGTTAATAATGTTTATTTATCAAGATTATGGAGACCATATGGTAAAGCTTATTTTATCAATTGCTTTTACGAGCAACATATAAATAAAGAAGGGGCAACTAGTTGGAATAATAAATATCCTCAAATATATTCAAGAATATATGAATATCCAAAAAAAAATAATAGAGTAGATTGGATTAATAATTTAAATAAAAATGAATATAAAGAATTAATGAATCAAATTAATGAATATTTTAATTTTTAAAATATAACTTAAAAATGGATGCCTTCTAGACATCCATTTTTTATAACTATTTATTTAATGTTTTAAATGTTCTTGCAGCATTATTGAAACAAATATCTTCAACAACACTTCCAACAAATTCAATATCAGCAGGATATTGGCCACTTTCAATTAAGTTACCTAAGAAATTACATAATATTCTTCTAAAATATTCATGACGAGTATAAGATAAGAATGATCTAGAATCAGTTAACATACCAACAAATTTAGATAATAAACCTTGTAAAGAATAAGCAGTAAGTTGTCTTTCCATTCCATCTTTTTGATCGTTAAACCACCATCCTGATCCAAATTGAATTTTAGCAACTACTCCACCTTGTTGGAAACAATTTTTCAAAGTAGCTAAAACTTCATTATCTCTAGGATTTAAACAATATAATATTGTTCTTGGTAATTCATTAGTTTCATCAAGTTTCCCCATTAATTTTGATAATTTACGAGCAAACGGTTGATCTTCAGTTGCGTCAAATCCTGTATCAGGTCCAATTTCATTATACATTCTTTTAGAATTATTTCTTAATGCTCCAATATGATATTGTTGAACCCAATTATATTTGTGATATTCTTTTCCTAAATGTACTAAAACAAAACCTTTATATTTATTAAGTTCAATTTCTTCTAATTTAATACCTTTTAATACTTTTTCAAATATTTTATCAACTTCTTCAAATGTTGCATCTTCATAATAAACAACATCAAGAGCATGATCTGATATTGCACATCCTCTTTCATCAAAATATTTTACTCGTAATGATAATGCTTTTAATAAATCATTTAAGTTATTAATCTTAAAATTAACAACGTTTTCAAGATTATTTAACCATGGAATAAATGTATCTAATTCAACATTTAATGCCTTATCTGGTCTAAATGAAGGACAAACTTTTGTTTTAAAAGTTGTATCTTTTGCAATTAATTCATGATATTTTAAATCATCAATAGGATCATCTGTTGTATAAATAACTTCAACATTATTCATTTCAATCATTTTTCTAGCAGTTAAATTTTGTAATTTCTCTGTTGCTTCATCGTATATTTCTTTTGCAGTATTTTTATTTAACACTTTATAAATATTAAAATACCTTTGCAATTCAAGATGAGACCATTGATATATTGGATTACCAATAGCATATGGCATCATTTCAGCATATTTTTCAAATTTTTCATAATCTGATGCTTTACCTGTAATATAGTGTTCTTCAACACCAAATTCTCTCATAAGTCTCCACTTATAATGGTCACCATAATGGTCATCACCACCACCAATCCATACTTCTTCAAGAGATCTATATTTTTTGTCTTCATATATTTCTTTTGGAGAAAGATGACAATGGAAATCAAAAATAGGCATCTTACTTGCATATTTATGATATAAAACCTTCGCAGTTTCTGTTTCTAATAAAAAATCTTTGTCTAAAAACTCTTTCATATTCCTCTCCTAAATTAAAGTGTAACTCCATCTTTAAAAATTGAAATTTCTTCAAATTTATTTATTTCATTACAAACTTTTTCACCATTAATAACTCTGATTATCTTCTCTAAGAAATCAGCAAAGAGATTTTCAATATTAATTCCATCTACTAATGCACCAGCATTAAAATCGATCCAATTTTTCTTTTTAATACTTAAATTAGTATTAGTTGAAATTTTTACTGTAGGAACAAAAGTACCAAATGGAGTTCCTCTACCTGTTGTAAATAATATTAATTGACATCCAGAAGCCGCTAAATTAGTACATGCAACCATATCATTACCTGGACCATTTAATAAATTCAAGCCTTTTGAAGTAACTAGTTCATCATCAAAAACAACATCTTCAACAATACCATGTCCCGCTTTTTGAACACAACCTAGCGACTTATCTTCAAGTGTAGTAATTCCACCATCTTTATTTCCTGGAGATGGATTTTCATAACATACTTGATTATGACTTTCATAATATTTTTTAAAATTATTAATTAATTGTACTATTTTGTTAAAAACTTGTTCGTTTTTTGCCCTTTGCATTAAAACTTGTTCAGCACCAAACATTTCAGGAACTTCGCTTAAAACGGATGTGCCGCCAATTGAAACAATATAATCAGAAAATAATCCAACTAATGGATTAGCGCTTATTCCAGAAAAACCATCACTTCCACCACATTTTAATCCAACACGTATATTTGATAAATAAGATTCTTCTCTTACATCTTTACTCATTTTTTCAATAAGTTTTTTACATATTTTAAAACCTTCTTCGACCTCATCTTCTACATCTTGCGACTTTAAAGCAACAATTCTTTCTTTATCGTAGTCACCCAAAGATTCCATAAATGGTTCTAATCTATTTTCCTCACAACCAAGCGATAAAACTAATACACCACCTGCATTAGGATGTAAAACAGACTTTCTTAATATATTTTCTGTGAACACTTTATCTCCACCCATTTGTGAACATCCAAATGGATGTTTTAAAACAATTACACTATCAATATTTGATAAATCACATTCTTTTTCAATACGATTTTTAATTAATTCAGCAGATGAATTAACACATCCAACAAGAGGAACAATAAATAAATGATTTCTAATACCATATAAACCATTTTTTCTTTTAAAAATGTTTACCTTTCTATTTTCATTGTTTTTAAGTGTTACATTAATTTTATCATATTTGTATGATAATTGATCATTTAAATTAGTTTTAACATTATGAGTATGAACATGACTTCCTTTTTTTATATCACATGTTGCATGTCCGATAGGATATCCATACTTAATAATGTCCTCACCTTTTTTAATATCTTTTAAAGCATATTTATGTGCAGTTTTTATATCATCAAGTAAAGTAATTCCTTCAATAGTTTCCCCTTTTTTTAAATCACATAAAGCAACACATACAGTATCTTTTTCATTAATCTTAAGTATATTCATATTTTATTCACCTAAAAATGAGATAAGAGCTATTTTCATTCCTTTATCTAATTGCATTCTTAAATAATTTGTCACTTCTAAAGTAAATCCGGGTATCTTGTTTAAATCCTCTCCCCACATGCTTTCATCTTTTAAAACACCATACACTAATTCATCTAAATTATTATCTTCTTCAAACTTTTTCCAAAGTCTATTAAATGTAGCAATATATGATTCATCATCATTTAAATTAATTTGAGCTTCGCCTCTTTTACCACGATAAAATAAAATTAATGCAGATAATGAAAATAATGCACATCTAGGAAGTTCATTAGTTCTATTAATATAATCGTGAACTGTTTTTAATATTCTTGCTTTAT
Source organism: uncultured Erysipelotrichaceae bacterium (assembly GCA_964456095.1). GTDB lineage: Bacteria > Bacillota_I > Bacilli_A > RFN20 > CAG-449 > CANRPC01. The sequence continues at coordinate 4,042 of CAYVZF010000007.1, read as the reverse complement.
ATTTACTAATTGAATTTAATGCAATTGACATCAATTCATGTCTAACATATGGATTAAGATATCTTTCAATAACAGAATTTGCAAAAGAATTCATTTCATCACGAGGTAAATCAATTGTAGGAATTACTTCATCAAATATAAAACTTCTAGCAAATTCGCCTAAATGTTTATCCTCTATTGTTTCTCTAACTGTATCTATTCCAATAAGATATGAAACTGGAACAATCACAGTATGTGTACCATTTAATATTTTTACTTTTCTTTCTTTATATGGTTTTATAGAATCAGCATAAATAACATTTAAATTAGCTTTATCACATGGGAATTTTTCTTGAACAAATGGTTCTTTTTTTAATACCCATAAATGAAATATTTCACCTTTAACTATAGAACTATCTTCATAACCTAATTCTTCTCTTATTGAATCGATTTCGTCTTTTGGATATCCAGGAACAATTCTATCTACTAATGTTGAAGAATAATGATTTGCTCTATCTAACCAATTTTTAAAACTTTCATCAAAACCTTTAATATCAGATAATTCTAATAATATTTTATGAAGTTCATCAGCATTATTATCTATTAATTCACATGCAATTATACATAATCCTTTATTATAATCACCTTTAAAATAATCATATCTGTGTTTTAAAAATGCAAGTAGTTTCCCAGGGAATGAAGTTGGGCAAACACTAAAATCAACATCATTTTTATCAAGTGCGATTCCTGCTTCAGTTGTATTAGAAACAACAACTTCTAAATCTTCACTTTCTGCATATTTTAAATATTTGTCATATTGCGTAAAAGGATTAATAAAATCATCTAAAACATCAATTACTTCATGAGTTCTAATAGCTTTACCATCATCAATACCTTGAAGATATAAAGTATATAATCCATCTTGTTTTTCTAATTCTGCGACACGACCAAATGGCATTGGTTGTACAACGACAACATGTCCATCATATGTTCCATTATCATTCATTTTTTGAATAATCCAATCAGTAAAAGCTCTTAAAAAATTACCTTCACCAAATTGCATTATCTTAATCTTTTTGTATTTCTTTTCATATATATTTTTATTTAGTTGTTTCATAATCAATAAATTCCTCTATTAAATTAATAAAATCATGTTTATTCACGAATTGCCATTTCTGTTTTCGCATCAAAAATATGAATATAATTTTGATCAATATAAAATTCTATTTTATCACCGATAGAATATTTATCTGTTGGTGTAGTACGAATAATTAAATGTGTATCACCTACAACAACATATATATTCATTGTATCACCAAGCATTTCAGTAATTTCAACTTCTCCAATAATTCTTACACCATTTTCAACATCAACTAAAGATATATTTTCAGGACGGAATCCTAAAACAATATCTTTTCCATTAATCTTTTCAACAATATTTTTATATGATGGTGCAAAATCAAAACATAATGTTTCTTCTTTAGCAACAAATCTATTACCTTCTATATGACCATTAACAAAGTTCATAGATGGATCACCGATAAATCCCGCGACAAATAAATTTGCTGGTTTAAAATATAATTCTTCAGGAGTACCTGTTTGTTGGATTAAACCAAGTTTCATACATACAATTCTACTTGCCATAGTCATGGCTTCAATTTGATCATGTGTAACATATATTGTCGTTGCACCGACTGCTCTATGAATTCTAACTAATTCAGAACGCATTGAAACACGCATTTTAGCATCTAAGTTAGATAAAGGCTCATCCATTAAAAATACATCTGCATGTCTAATAACCGCTCGACCTAAAGCAACACGTTGTCTTTGTCCACCAGAAAGATTTCTTGGCTTTCTTTCTAAGTATTGAGTTAGTCCCATAATTCTTGCAGTTTCTTTAACACGAGAATCAATTTCATCTTCATCAAACCCTGCGAGAGATAAACCAAATGCTAAATTTTCATAAACAGATAAATGTGGATACAAAGCATAACTTTGGAACACCATTGCAATACCACGTTCCTTAGGTGGTAATTTATTCATAACTTTACCATTAATAGTTAAAGTACCTTTTGTTATTTCTTCAAGACCAGCGATCATACGAAGTGTTGTTGATTTACCACATCCTGATGGTCCTACAAAAACAATAAATTCTTTATCCTTAATATCTAGATTAAAATCATGGACGGCTCTAAAACCATTATCATAGACTTTTTCTATATTTTTTAAACTAATATCTGACATACATAACTCCTTTTTTACAATATTATATCTTATTAATTCTATTTTTCATATGTATCACTAGCACAAATAATAGGACTTGATGGACTACAAAAATAATCTTTCTCTTTTTTATCTTCTAAATATAATTGATTAACAAATAACTTTGATATTAAAAATGCACCATCATACCTTTGATGAGAATTATCTTGAGAACCATTCGGATAATTATCATACATATTCTTTTCAAAATTCATAAAATATCTTTTTGATGCTTCTTCACCAATTAAATTATAAAAATCAAAAGTTAATTTATTAAGATTTACCATAGTAACATTTAATTCTTTAGCCACATCGATTATTGAATTAACATATTCACCATGCGTATCAACTAATATTCCATTTATAAAATTTCTTCTAATAATTGGAGTAGTTAAAATAACATTTGCTTTTTTATTCTTTGCTATATTAATAAAATATCTCAAATTATCTTTAAATGAAGTATTAGGATCGGTATAACGATCCTTATCATATATCTTTTCATCATTATGCGCAAAACCAACAATCAATAAATCATTTTCTAAAATATTTTCTTTAATAAAATCAAATCTTTTTTGTTCAATAAATGATTTAGTAGATGTACCATTTTTTGCTAAATTAATTACTTTAACATCTTCTTTCACAAATAATGGTAAGACTTGTCCCCATCCTGTTTGAGGATATTTATCATACATATTAGTTTGCATAATAGAATCACCAATCATATATATAGTTTTCATTATCTAATAACTCCTTTACAGCCATCTAAATAACTATATATATCATCTTCTTTAAGTCTAGATGAATCTCCTGAAATAGTATGTTTTAAAACACTAGTAACTATACCAAAATCAACTGCGTGTTCAACATCATTTTTATTTTTAATTAAACAATGTATTACGCCTGAAGCAAATGCATCACCCGCACCAATCCTATCTAATATTTGAAATCTATAATCTTGAGATGAATATTCCTTATCATCGGTAACAACGGAAGCTTTTAACGAATTTTCTGTCGCAGAATACACTGTTCTATCTGTAGAAAATATCGCGGTTATATTATATTTATTTATAAGTTGATGCATAACATCATTTCTTTCTTTAATCTTATCATCAAATGTTTTAGATGGCATTATATCAAGCATCGTATTAGCGTCCCAATAAGATGCGAATAAATAATCAACATATGGTATAACTTTATAATAAACCTTTTTTGCCTCTTCTATTGTCCATAATTTTGAACGGAAATTAAAATCAAAACTTACAGGAACATTATATTTTTTACAAGCCATCAAACATTTATAACATACTTCACGTACATTTTTATTTAATGCTAACGTAATACCAGATAAATGAAACCATGTAGCATCTTTAAATATTGTATCAAAATCAAACTCGTTCACACTAATACGAGTAAATGCGCTGTGCTTACGATTATAAATTACTTTTGATGGCCTTCCTCCAAAGCCTGATTCATAAAAATATATTCCCATTAATGAAGAACCTCTTGTAACATAATCAGTATTAACATTATGACTCCTTAAATGTTTAATCGCTGAGTCTCCAACTTCAGTATTAGGTAATTTAGATATAAAATAACATTTATGTCCTAAATATGCCAAAGAAACAGCAACATTTGATTCCGCTCCTCCATAATTTGCCATAAATGATCTTGTTTGATCAATTTTGGCATAATCAGGAGGTGTTAATCTTAACATTATTTCACCTAAAGTAATTATTTTTTCCATATTTTCCTCCATGGGCCGCGGCTTTCGCCGAGCCCCTCAAACATTTTAGGGAAATGT
>CAYVZF010000006.1:0-44023 GCA_964456095.1 uncultured Erysipelotrichaceae bacterium | reverse complement strand
ATTACTTTGAATAGTTTGTAACACTAGATTTTAGGGGGTGTATCCCAAAGACAGGCCTTATGTCAAACAAAATAATTAATTATACCAATTTATTTTTTATAAAAAAATGGTCAAAATGACCATTTTTATTAACATTTTATTTATTTTGCTAAAGCTTCGGCAACTGCAACTGCAGTAGCAACTGTTGCACCAACCATTGGATTATTACCCATTCCAATTAATCCCATCATTTCAACATGTGCAGGGACTGATGAAGATCCTGCAAATTGAGCATCGGAATGCATTCTACCCATTGTATCAGTCATACCATATGAAGCTGGACCAGCTGCCATATTATCTGGGTGAAGTGTTCTTCCTGTTCCTCCACCAGAAGCAACAGAGAAATATTTTTTTCCTTTTTCTACACATTCTTTTTTATAAGTACCTGCAACTGGATGTTGGAATCTTGTTGGGTTTGTAGAGTTACCTGTAATAGAAACGTCAACATTTTCATGCCACATAATAGCAACACCTTCACGAACATCATCAGCACCATAACATCTAACTTTTGCTCTATCACCTGTTGAATAAGGTGTTTCTTTAACGATTTCTAATTTACCTGTGAAATAATCAAATTTAGTTTCAACATGAGTAAATCCATTAATACGAGAAATAATTTTAGCAGCATCTTTACCTAAACCATTTAAAATAACTTTTAAAGGTTCTTTACGTACTCTATTAGCTTTTAATGCAATACCAATTGCACCTTCAGCAGCTGCGAATGATTCATGACCAGCTAAAAAGCAGAAACATTTAGTTTCATCTGATAAAAGCATAGCGCCTAAATTACCATGACCCAAACCAACTTTTCTATCATCAGCAACAGAACCAGGAATACAGAATGATTGTAAACCAACACCAATCCATTTAGCAGCCTCAGCAGCATCTTTTGCATTATGTTTAATTGCAAGTGCAGCACCAACTAAATATGCCCAGCATGCATTTTCAAAACAAATTGTTTGAATACCTTTAACAAGATTATATACATCTAATCCTTTATCTTTACAAATTTTTTCAGCTTCTTCGATAGAAGAAATACCATTTTCATTTAAACATTTATTAATTTGATTAATTCTTCTTTCATAACTTTCAAATAATGCCATGATTCTATCCTCCTATTATTCCTTACGTGGGTCAATAACTTTTGCAGCATCATTAAATCTACCATATTGACCTCTAGCCTTATTAAGAGCTTCATCTGCAGGAACACCAGCTTTAATAAAGTCTAAGAACTTACCAACACTTAAATATTGATAACCGATAATTTCACTATTACTATCTAAAGCAATCTTTTCAATATATCCTTCTGTTAATTCAAGATATCTTGGACCTTTTTCAAGTGTAGAATAAATAGTACCAACTTGGCTTCTTAAACCTTTACCAAGATCTTCTAATCCTGCACCAATTGATAAACCACCTTCTGAGAAAGCAGATTGAGTTCTACCATAAACAATTTGTAAGAATAATTCTCTCATAGCGGTATTAATTGCATCACAAACTAAATCTGTATTAACAGCTTCAAGCAATGTTTTACCAACAATTGCTTCACTAGCCATCGCAGCAGAATGAGTCATTCCTGAACAACCTATTGTTTCAATAAGTGCTTCTTGAATAATACCTTCTTTAACATTTAAAGAAATCTTACATGCGCCTTGTTGTGGAGCGCACCAACCAATACCATGAGTAAATCCACTTATATCTTTAATTTCGCGTGAATAAACCCACTTTCCTTCTTCAGGAATAGGTGCACAACCATGACTTGCACCACAAGTAACTTTGCACATATTTTTTACTTGATTAGTATATTCCATTTATAATTACCTCCTAAATAATATGCAAAAAAAATTTCACAAAACTATTATATAAAAAACAAATGTTTTTTTGAATAAAAATCAAACAATTAAACTAATTACATTAATTTAGTTTTGATATTCAAAAGCACCAATATCTAAATTATTAATATAACGACTATTTTTATTCATATCATAATCACCAACATATAAATAGTATCCATTATCTATTGCATAACTATCTTGTAAAACAGAAAAATCAAAATTATTTATATTCGTAAAATTTGGATCTACATAAAAACCAGCATTATCAAATATTTTCAAAAAATTATCAAAACCTATTATCTCATTAGAAAAAGGTTCAAAATATGCTTTATCTTTATTCGTCCCAGAATAAAAAATATTATTTCTTAAAGCAACATTTTTAGAATACTTTTCATCTAATTCTCCAGATAATAATGAATAGTTATCAGATGAATAAAAAATATTATTATAAACATTTAATCCATCAACCATTGATATTTTAAGCTGTCCAGAATCTTTTTCACCATTGTTTACTACTGTATTATTATACACGGAAATATTTTCACAATAATATGCTACAGATGGATTATATCCACCAATTGTAATACCTTGTTCACTATTATTATAAACAACATTATTTCTTACAATTATATTTTTAACAGGATAATCCTTATGTTTAGCACCTTCTTCTGAACCAATTTCTATTCCACCTTGTGAATCATACACAAAATTATTTTCAAAAATAGTATCTTTAGCTCCATCAACATATATAGCATAACTTCTTGCATTAGGAGAATTCTCATTTGATACATCGTTACCTCTTACAACAATATTTCTTGCTTGATCTTTATCACTTGAAGCATCACCATAATTACCCGCGATATCAATACCTATATTACCTGTATTAGTAACTTTATTTTGTATAATGTTTGAATTTTCAACATTACCAACCATGGTGATAGCTTCTGACCACCCACAGACACAATCATGAATATAATTATCATATATTAAAATATTATTTAGTGATTCATCACCATTACCTCTAAAAGAACATAATGGCGCATTAGCTTTCTTTTCAGTCACTTTAATATTATATATTTCATTATGCTTAAAGATTATATGACTACTACCAGTCCCACCAACTGCAATACATTTAGCAACAGTTGTTCCAATACTATCACAAAACTTTAATCCCTCAACAATAAAATATGAACTAGTACCAAAATGAAATAACCCATTTTTATCAAATCCATTATCTTTAGGAGATATTCTTACTTCCTCTCCAGGATAATTAGTAATAACAATATAATTATCCTCGTTTCCTTGTACTAAAGAATAAAAATAAGTAGGTTCATAAACACCTTCACGCATTATGATAACTGCTTTTTTATTACTTTTAATTAATGACTTAGTTTGTCCTAAAGCTGTTGATAATGTTTTAAAAGGAGCATCAATTGTACCCTTATTTGAATCATTTCCATCGTTAGATACATATAAAGCTTCACTAGGAATATCTTCAATTCTTTCTATTTCACGATTTTTCATTTGTCGACATTTTTCAACAAATTTATCATCACCATATAAAACACCATCTAAATAATCATACTTCCTTGTAATTATTTCACTAGATGAATATGATAATTCATCACTTTTTAAAGATGAATCAATACCACTTACTAATTCACTATCATTAAAATATTCACTACTAGTAAAAGAATCACTACTTTCATCTTCAATTAAAACTAAAGATGAAGTATCATCACTTTTAGGCACATCACTTGATAAAAAAGAATTATGTTCATTATTAGAACTTAAAAATGCTTCATTTGTAGAACAAGAGCAGAGCAAAATAGTAAATAATAAATATCTTTTTTTCATAAATTCCTCTCAAAAAAATCCTTCAACATGTGAAGGATTTATAAACTATTCATCAAATTCAGCGTTATGATATACAGCTTGAACATCTTCTGCTTCATCAAGCATGTCTAGTAATCCGTGCATTTTTTCTGCATCTTCGCCTTCTAATTTTGTATATTCATTTGGTACCATTTTAATTTCACATGTTTCAAAATCTGTGATTCCCATTTCTTTTAAGCAATCTTTTGCTTGTTGGAATGCACTAGGAGCAACATTTACTTCAATAAAGCCATCATCTAAAACAACTTCATTAACATCAACATCACTTAAAACAAGGTTTTCTTCAACTTCATCACGATTCGTGCCTTCGAAAACAATAATACCAGCTTCAACAAAATTAAATGATACTGATCCAGGAGTACCTAAATGTCCGCCTCTTTTATTAAAGCAATTTCTTACTTCATCAAATGCTCTTCTAACATTATTTGAAAGAGTATCAACTATAACATAAGTATTGCCAGGTCCAAAACCTTCATATCTACCAGATTCATAATTTTCAGTATCGCCGCCTGCAGCCTTTTTAATGGCTCTATCAATAACATCACGTGGAATATTTTGACCTTTATATTTTTCTAAAACACTTCTTAATGCTAAGTTAGCATTAGGATCAGGTACTCCACTTTTTGCGGCAATATATATTTCTTTACTAGCACGCATATACAAAGATGACTTTGCCGCGCTTGTCGCAGCCATTTTCTTTGCCCTAACTTCATGAGCTCTTCCCATAATAATTCCCCCAATTTTTCTTACTTATTGTACCACATTACGTAGTACAATTCTATAAAATATTAATTTAACTAATTTAAATATTAATATTATTTTTATACTTTAATATATCTAATTCATGAACTACTTCCATATTTAATTCTTTAGCCATTTTATATCCAATATCATTTCTATCACTAGTGATTTCATAAGGTGAATGTGCATCTAATCCAAGTATCATCTTACAATTATATTTTTTTGCTATTTGCCAAAAGTCATCATGTGGGTATAAAAATCTATCCTTTCCACTTATCTTATATTTTCCTTTTCTTATTGCCGCGAAATTAAACTCAAGAGGTATATCAAGTTCACTTGCTCTTTTACATATTTCTTCCGAACACTCTCTACAAGTTTCATCAAAATCATTATATCCACCCATAAAAAAATCTGGATGACATACATAAAGAAATAATCCAGTTTCCATTCCTTTAATTAAAGTATCTTTGTAATGAATTATATCTTCTTTAGATGTATGACTTGAAAAAAATGGTTTTATTTTTCCATCTTCATAATAACAATGATTACCTAAAATCAAATAATCAATTTCATTGCTAATTAAAAGTTCTTTATAATAATCAAAATAATCAGGAAACGGTTCAGCTTCAAAGCCTAACAAAATATTAATTCTTTCTTTAAACTTTTCTTTCAAATCTCTAATTGATTTAAAATAATCTTCTGTTAATTCAAAATCACCCCTTACATTTTCTTGAACAATACCTTTTAACATAACATGATCAGAAAACCCAAGTGATTGCATACCTAAACCAATAGCTTCTAAAACGTATTCTTCATCTTCTCCAACGGCATGACCACATCTATAAGTATGAGTATGATAATTATGTCTTATCACTTCAATTCATCTCCTTCATAATAAACTCTTTCTAAATAAAGTCCATGAGCAGGCACTTTAAATGGTACAGTTTTTATTACATCACAATTAATTCTTTCTTTTACCTCTTCAATAGTTATTTTATTTCTTGCTACTGCGATTATAGTACCAACAATAAATCTAACCATATATCTTTTAAATCCGCTGCCAATTAATGTAAAAGTATAAAAGCCATTTTCGCATACAATTTCAATACTATTAATCGTTTCAACACATATATCTTTTTCATCATTTGAACAAAAATTAATAAAGTTATGTTTACCAATAAATAAATCTTTAGTTTGATTCATTTTATCAAAATTTAATTTAGGCCCTTTGTAAAAATATACATGTTTATTTAATAACGGATTGTTATCACCTTCAAACATCCTATAAACATATTTTTTTCCAATAGAGGAAAATCTAGCATGAAAATCAGCATCACAATAAGAAATAGATTTAATATGTATATCTTCAGGCAATAATCTATTTAATACATATTTTAATTTATTTATATTAAACTCATTATTTGCATGGAATGTCGCTACTTGATTTATCGCATGTACACCTTTATCAGTTCTACCTGAAGAATGAATAACAATTTTTTCTTGAAAAAGTTTACTTAATACTTTTTCAATTTCCTCTTGAACTGTTCTTTTTTCTTTTTGAACCTGATATCCAAAAAACAATTCACCAAAATAAGAAAACACCATCTTATAATTCATAATTAAATCACCCAAGGATAAATATTAATATTTAAAGCCATTAAAAGAATAATAGATACAAACATTAATATCATTATAATAGTAGTAATATAATCTCTACTATATAATTTCATAACTCTATATCTTGTTCTTTTTGCATCAGGATCATATCCTCTTACTTCCATAGCGTCCGCTAAATCACTACTTCTTTGTATTGATGAAATAAAAAGAGGAATAATTAGTGAAATAATAGCTTTAATTTTTTCTGAAAACTTACCATTTTGAAAATCAACACCTCGTGATGCTTGAGCTTTCATAATTCTATCAGATTCCTCTAATAAAGTAGGAATAAAACGTAATGCTAAAGAAATAATCATCACAATAATATGTACAGGAATTTTAATAAGCTTCAACGGATAAAGATACCATTCTAAAGCATACGTCAAATCCATTGGTTTAGTAGTAGATGTTAATATCAAAGAAAAAGCAAGCATTAAAATAATACGAATGAATGTATAAATAGTCATAAATATTGCTTCATCATATATATTTATAAAATTCCATGAAAATATTAAATTCCCAGTTTTAACTGCAAACAAATTAACAATGAATAAAAAAAGCATCATAAACCACATAGGTTTAATAACTTTTAACAAACTTTTTAAGGTAATCTTTGATATTTTCATTATTATCAAAACAAAAATAATCATTACTGCATAAAAAGTAAAATCCATCCAAACATTATCAAGTTTAATAAAAACCATTATCATCAATAAAACCATTGCAAAAAGTTTTACTCTAGCATCTAGTTTATGAAAAAATGTATTAGTAGATCTATATTTACCTAAAGGAAACGAAGCCATTACTCTGTCCTCCTTTTTAATTCAATAACTAATGAATCTATATCTTTGATATTATTTATATCTAAATTAAGACCTTTATTTATCAATTTTTTTGTAAAAGAAATTATATAAGGTTCTTCAATTTCTACTTCTTTTAATAGTTCATCATTATAAAAGAATTCAATAGGTAAGTAATTACCAACTAATTTACCATCTTTTAAGCATAAAATAGATGTACAATATTTTAATACTATATCCATATCATGTGTAACAACAATAATTGATGTGCCTTGATTATAAAGCATTTCAAATAGTTTTAAAATTTCATCAGTTCCTCTTGGATCTAATCCAGCAGTTGGCTCATCTAATATTAATATTTTAGGTTCAAGAGCTAAAATACCCGCGATTGCAACTCTTCTTTTTTCACCACCAGATAATTCAAAAGGAGATTTTTCATAATAAGATTCATCAATACCTACTTTTTTTAATGCATTAATTGCTTTTTTAGTTGCTTCTTCTTTAGAATATCCAAAATTTCTAGGTCCAAAACTAACATCTTTTAAAACAGATTCTTCAAATAATTGATATTCAGAAAATTGAAATACTAAACCAACTTTTTTTCTTAAGTCTTTAATATTTTTAATTTTTTTTCTACTTGAATCTAGTATAAAATCACCAACGCTAACAGTTCCACTTGTTGGTTTAAATAATCCATTAATATGTTGTATTAATGTTGATTTTCCACTGCCAGTTTGTCCAATAATTGCAGTAAAAAAATGATCATTTAATGAAAATGATATATCATTAATTGCGTTATTACTTACAAGTGAAGTATTATCATAAGAATAAAAAACATGATCAAAACTTATCGACATATTTTATTTATTACCTCACTTTCTAAATCAGATTCTAAAACATTAAAACCACCTTCTATTAATGTATGTTTTAATTTCATCATAAAAGGCAAATCCAATCCTATTTTTAAAATTAAATCTTTATTTTTAAATACATTAATAGGAGTATCATCTAAAATAATCCTTCCTTCATTTAAAACTATAATTCTATCGCTTCTAAATGCTTCATCCATATGATGAGTAACAGAGATTATTGTCATGTTAGGATTTTCTTTTTTCATTAAATGAACAAGTTCTATTATTTCTTTACGTCCTTTAGGATCTAGCATTGCAGTTGCTTCATCTAATAATAATATATCAGGCTTCATACATAGTGCACCCGCAATTGCAACACGTTGTTTTTGCCCACCAGATAAAGATGATGGCTCTTTATCTAAATACCTATCCATTCCAACCTTTTTCGAATATTCTAAAATAATTGGATCCATTTCTTCTTGTTTAACGAGATTATTTTCAAGGCCAAATGCTATATCATCTCTAACTGTTGCTCCTATAAATTGATTATCAGGATTTTGAAATACAATACCTATTCTTTTTTTTAAAGAATCCATTGTTTCAACATTAAAATTTTCATTCATAATTTTAATACAACCTGAATTAGGCTCAAGAAGCCCAACTAGAAGTTTCATTAAAGTAGATTTACCACTTCCATTATGACCAATAAAAGTAACATATTCTCCTTTTTTTATTTTAAAAGAAAGGTTATCTAAAATTAATGATGATTTATTATCATCATTTTTTTGATATGAATAATTAAGATTTTCTACTTCTAAAGAATACATTTAAAATCATTTTCCTTTCTTTTTATTCATCAAAATAATCATCACAATCCAATAAATAATGCTAAATAAAATAAATGAGCCAACGGCAATAAGTCCAGCTCTACCACCTTGTAATGCTTCAACATTTGAAAGAACACTTGCAATTGGTGTAAGAAATAAAATCAATACAAGAGCAAGTACAATATAATTTCTAACTTTTTTATTCATCTACATACTCCTAAAAAACGGTGTTAAAATACGACCTTCATACTTTCTATAAGTTATTTTTGCTAAATCTAACATTCTTTTACTTGCTTTAATAGAATCAGTATTATTATACTTATCTTCTAAATAAATAATTTCTTTAATACCTGATTGAATAATTGCTTTACAACATTCATTACAAGGAAATAATGTTACATATAATTTACATCCCTTTACAGGAGCATTGCTATTTAATATAGCATTAAACTCAGCATGACAAACATATAAATATTTATTATCAAATGGATTAGTTGAATTCTTACACCAAGGCAATTCTTCATCTTTTATACCAATTGGCATTCCATTGTAACCCATAGTAATTACTTTATTTTCATCAGAAGCTATACATGCTCCAACTTGAGTAGAAGGGTCTTTACTTCTTTGAGCGGATAAAATTGCTACTCCCATAAAATATTCATCCCAAGAAATATAATCTTTTCTTTTTATATCCATAAAGAGTCCTCCTTCATAAAACGTAATTTCTAATATATTTTATCACTTTATTATAATAAATAAAATGATTAAAGCATTTAAAAAGCGAACCATAATGATTCGCTTTATAGACTTAATATTAATTAAATTAATTCTCTTCAGATGTTGAAGGAACAACTTCTGTTGGTGTTTCTTCAACTGGAGCATCTTCAACAGGGAATGAGAATCCATATTTATCATTAATGAATGTTCCAAATCCATAATCTAATTTAGTACTACCAATATTATCAAATGTAACAATACCAAATGTATAGAAACCAGCATAATACCAACTTGCAGATACAATAGGTAATTGATCTTCATTTGTTCCTGGTAGGAATTCAATTGATAAACTTTCATTCATATTAGCAAATGGAATACAAGCACCTAAGAATGCACTCTTAATATAGTAATTAGATAATAAGAATTTACCAGTTCTTTCTGAATAATAGAATTGATCAATCCAACTTGAGCCATAAGCAATTTCCCAGAATGATTTCCCTTCATATGCTTCTTTATATGGTTCATTAAATTCATCTCTTAACATATATTTTGTATTAAATGTATCATCATATAATGATTGAATATATTCACTCATATTAATTGTACTACCTTCTAAAGTGATAGTTATACCATCATCTGCGATAGAAATATCATAATTAGTACTTGTATCATTTTTATATGAATTATAAATAGCTTGAGCATACTCATATGTATTAATCCAAGATTCTTCTGTTCCAGTACCATTTAAATCACTATATTGATAAATACCACCTAAATCTTTATTTTCAACATCATATGGAATAAAGTAGTATGAATAATTAGTATTACCTGAACCAGAAGTAAAGCAATAATCGTCAACAACTTTTGCGGTATATACAGTACCCGCGAATAGATCACTACTACCTGTAAAATTAATTGTATAATTACTATCTAATAATTGGTCTAATTGAGTTTTAAATGATTGTCTAGCTTGAATTGATTCTTCAGGTTCTTCTCCAGGACCATTTGTATAGAAATCTTCTGGAACAATATAACTTACCAAATCATAGTTTTCGATATCATAATCAGGAATCATTGAAAGTGGTACTACTTCTCTAGTGATATATGGATATTCAGCAGAGAAATCACTTAAATATACTTCAAAAGCTAATGAATAATAATCACTATTATCAATTAAAGTAACAACTGTTTGAGCACCACTTAAACCATTAGTTTGAATGGAACCATAGAAATAGTTAATCATATTTGAATTATATACTTCTGAATAACCTTCAAATCTACCAAATGAGAATTTATCTAATACTTCCATTGTAAATACAATATTTGAAGTAGTAAATGTTGGATTACCATCATCATCTTTACTTTCTGTAAACATTGTATTAAATTTTGGTAATTTAGTATATCCAGCTTCTTTATAGAAAGTATCTGATGTTTCTTGTATTTCACTTGAATTAGATATTTTATATAAAAATTCATAATTACTATCATTTACTTCATATAATGTTGAATCAGATGTAAATAATCCTGTGTAATAGAAATTTGCAGGACTATATGAAGGTAAAAACATTTTTTCTTGATCAATATCTTCAGCTTCTAAGTCAATACCAAAACGATAACCTCTAACATTATTATCTTCATTTTTATAAAGTGCAATACCACTTTTTGAAGCTAAATTAATTGAGCCTTTTTCAGTAGTTACCATTGTATTAACTGATACGTCGTAAGATCCATCACTATAAAGAGAACCAAGATAATCCACTGCATAGTAATTTAATCCTAAAGCATTGTAAGTCTCTTTAAAATTTTCGAATGTACTTTTTCCTTGTTCACTAGATGATTCAGAGTTTGAATTTGTTTCTGATTGATTGCTATTTGATAAAGAATTATCTGTAGAATCATTAGAATTTGTACTACCACCAAGATCACAACCAACTAATGATAAACCAGCGACAAGAAGTAATAAACTTTTCTTTTTCATAATTTAATCTCCTTTAACAAAGACCTATTTTCGACTATGCAAAAAATAGATACTTGTTAATATTCTACTCTTATAACAATATAAATTCTACAAAAATCGTACCTTTTTCTATTTTTAATTTATGAAACTGCTTACATTTTTAAAATATAAAAAAGAGCCAATATATAGCCCTTTTTTATATTTTATTTTACAAAAGTAACAATTGCCATTGGTGCATTATCACCACGACGATTTGCAACTTTTAAAACGCGTGTATATCCACCATTTCTATCTTTATAACGTGGTGCGATATCACTAAATAATTTTTGAAGTGCAGTTACATTATTCTTTTCATCTGCCCAAACATCACGGACAGTAGATGCTGCAAGTCTTCTAGCGTGTAAATCTCCTCTTTTGCCTAGTGTAACCATTTTATCAGCAAGAGCAGATAAGTCACGTGCAACAGTTTGTGTAACAGTGATTTCTTCATGTACAATTAAATCTGTTACGGCTGTACGAAGCATTGATTTATATTTACTAGCGGTATAACCTGTTTTAAAACGAACACCGCCTTTACCATGTACATTTTTACGTCCAATAGTAGCCATTAGTTTTCCTCCTATTCGTATTCTCTAAAGCCAAGACCAATTTCTGCAAGTTTATCTTTAACTTCTTTAAGAGATTTTTTACCAAGATTTTTAACTTTCATCATATCTTCTTCAGTCTTTTGTGTCAATTCCATGACTGTTGCAATAGCCGCTCTCTTGAGGCAGTTATATGAACGAACTGATAGATCTAATTCTTCAATTGTCATATCTTGATATTTATTTTTAGGTTCTTCAATTGTTTCATTTAATACTTCTGTAGATTGAGCAATTTCAGTTAAGCCAACAAATAAATCAAAGTGAGCAACTAAGATTTTTGCTGCAAGAGAAACAGCTTCTTGTGGAAGCATTGAACCATTAGTAGTAACTTCTAAAGTTAATGAATCATAATTTGAATTATGTCCTACACGTGTTGAATCAACTGAGTATGATACTTTTGTAACAGGAGAATAATTTGAATCAGTTGGAATCATTCCAATTGGGAAATTTCTTGTTTTGTTTCCTTCTGCTGTAACATATCCTCTACCATTACGGCAATAAATAGTCATAACTAAATGACCAGTTGGTCCTACATGAGCAAGAACTAAATCTTTATTAATTACTTCAATGCCAGTTGGGCAAACAATGTCACCTGCTGTAACAACTTGTTCACCTTTAACATCAATTGTAAGTTTGTGATTTGATTCTGTTTCATCATCGATTGATAATACTAATTCTTTTAAATTCAATACGATAGATGTAACATCTTCTTCTATACCATCAAGAGAAGAGAATTCATGGCGTGCGCCTTCAACTTCAATAGCGTATACGCTTGCGCCTGGGAGCGATGATAGAAGTACTCTTCTTAAAGCATTTCCTAAAGTTAATCCAAATCCTCTTTCAAGAGGTTCGATAACAAACTTGCCGGAATTATCGACAGTATCATAAGTTGCGATTTTAAATTCTGGTTTTTCGAATTTTTTCATTTATTAATCCTCCCTTTAAAAACTTCAATTATTATCCACGTGGGCGTTTTGGTGGACGACATCCATTATGTGGAATAGGTGTTGTATCAGTAATTGTTTGGATTGTTAAACCAGCAGCTTGTAAGCTTCTTAACGCTGATTCACGTCCTGGACCAGGTCCTTTAACATCTACATCAACAGTTTTTAAACCTTGATCAACTGCAACTTTTGCACAAGCTTCAGCAGCTTGTTGAGCCGCAAATGGAGTGGATTTTTTTGCACCTTTATAACCAAGAGCACCAGCTGAAGACCATGCAATTGCATTTCCAGCTTCATCAGTGATTGTTACAATAGTATTATTAAAAGTTGAATGGATGTGCGCTACACCCTTAGTATAACTTCTCTTTATTTTCTTTTTACGAGGTGCTGCAGATTTCTTTGCCATATAATTAACTCCTCACTTTCTACTTAACTGCTTGCTTTTTATTCGCAATTGTCTTTTTAGGTCCTTTGCGAGTACGAGCATTAGTTTTTGTTCTTTGTCCGCGGACTGGAAGTCCTTTTCTGTGTCTTAAGCCACGATAGCAGCCAATTTCAGATAGACGTTTAATGTTAAGTGATACTTCTCTTCTAAGATCACCTTCTACTTTATATTTTGCTACTTCACTACGAATAGCAGTAAGTTGTTCTTCTGAAAGATTTTTAACACGAATATCTTCAGAAATATTAACAGCTTTTAAAATTTGTTTAGCTGTTGATAATCCAATACCATAAATATAGGTAAGGGAAACAACTACACGTTTGTCATTTGGTATATCTACACCAACAATACGAGCCATTTACTATTTTCCTCCTAAATTAATTAACCTTGTCTTTGTTTGTGCTTTGGATTTTGACAAATTACCATAACTTTGCCTTTTCTACGAATAACCTTGCACTTATCACAAATTGGTTTTACTGAAGGTCTTACTTTCATAATTTTAAATTCCTCCTAATAAATTGTTCCTATTTATAACGGAACGTAATTCTGCCACGTGTTAAATCATACGGTGATAATTCTATTGTGACTCTATCACCTGGTAAAATGCGAATGTAATTCATACGGATTTTACCAGAAACGTGGGCTAATATCACAACGCCATTTTCTAACTTTACCTTAAATTGAGCATTAGGTAATGTTTCAACGACAACCGCTTCGACCTCAATAACGTCACCTTTAGCCATGTGACACCTCCTTATTCCCAAAAGTTAGGATTTCACATCCATCTTCTGTAACAACGATGGTGTTCTCATAATGACTAGAGAGCTTGTGGTCTTTTGTCTTAACAGTCCAACCATCATCTAATACAATATATTCATCAGTACCTTCCATAATCATAGGTTCGATACATAAACACATACCTTTTTTTAATGTAGGTCCATGACCTTCTTGACCATAATTTGGAATACTTGGATCTTCATGTAAATTTCTACCAATACCATGACCGGTAAAATCTTTTAATACAGAATATCCATTTCCCTCTGCATGGACTTGTACTGCATGAGAGATTGTAGATAGACGAACTCCTGGTTTAACAAGTTCGACAGCTTTGAAAAAACATTCTTCTGTAACTTTAACAAGTCTTTTAGCATTTTCATCAGCATTTCCAACGATAAATGTTCTGCATGCATCACCAACATATCCATTTAATGTTGCACCAACATCGCATGAAACAATATCACCATTTTTTAATTTACGATGAGATGGAATTCCGTGAATAATTTCATCATTAACAGAAACACATATTACACCTTTAAAGCCATTGTATCCTTTAAATGTCGGTTTAGCACCGAAGGAACGAATCACTTGTTCAGCTTTCTTAGCAATTTCAAGTGTTGTCACTCCTTCTTTGCAAATACAACCGATTTCATCAAATACCTTACCAACAACTTTTCCAGCTTCTTTCATAAGTTCTATTTCACGGTCTGATTTGATGATAATCATCTATTTTCTCCTTTTAAGATTACTAGAATGTCTTCAAAAACTTTATTAATATCTTGTTGTCCATCAACATTTTTTAACAATCCTTTATTTTGATAAAACTCAATAAGAGGTTTTGTTTGATTTTCATAAGCATGCAAACGAACATCAAGACTTTCCTTAGTATCGTCTTTTCTTTGTATTAATTCTCCACCACATGAATCACATATACCATCTTTCAATGATTTTTTTGTAACTATATGATATGAATTACCACATTTAGAACAAACTCTACGTCCAGAAATACGATCAATCAATAAATTTAAATTAACATCTACATTTATTACTAAATCAATCGTACGAGATATATTATTAGTTAACTCCTCTAACGCTTCAGCTTGAGCTAAAGTACGAGGAAAGCCATCTAATAAATATCCATTTTCACAATCTTTTCTAGCTAATCTTTCTTTAACTAGTTTAATTGTGAGATCATCAGGGACTAATTGTCCTTGATTAATATATGAAGCCGCTAATAAACCAAGTTCCGATTTCGAAGCAATAGCTTCGCGAAACATATCACCAGTTGATATATGTGGAATATTTAGACTAGCAACAATTCTTTCTGATTGAGTACCTTTACCTGCACCAGGTGGCCCCATAATAATGAGATTTTTATAGCTCATAACAAACCTCTTTTTTAAATTACGTTAGCGTGGTCATTACTTGCAAGTAAACCATTGATTTGATTCATTGTTTCAAGAGCAACACCTACAACAATGATCATACCAGTTCCACCTAAAGCAAGAGATTCAGGAACTACACCTAATAATGTAAGCACTATTGGTAAAGCCGCAATTAATGTTAATGCAGTTGCACCAAGGAAAGTAACTCTATTTAATACTTTTTGAATATAACGATGTGTTTCATTTCCTGGTCTTATACCTGGGATATAATTACCATTACGTTGGAAATCTTCTGCCATTTTTTCTGGATTAATAGTTAAATTACTATAGAAGAATGAGAATGCAAAAGTCAAAACAACATATATTATAAGTCCCCATGGCATTTGCCAAGTTTCACCATCAAACCAAGGCATATCGACTAAAGCAGATGATGTAAATATATTAAGTATATTTTGAAGATTTTCACTTACATCGTCAATGAAGAAACTAACAAGTACTGCAGGTGCCATCATAATTGAACTAGCAAAGATGACAGGCATAACTCCAGCAGAGTTAATTTTTATTGGCAAGAATGAAGAATTATTTGCTTTTGCAACTAATGCTCCACCTTTACCTGATTGTTGAATTGGAATCTTTCGAACAGATTGTTCAATAAATATAACAAACAGAATAATTAATAAATACGCAACTAAGTATAAACCAAGTTTACCAGCACCTTGAATTATTCTAGCACTATCACCTGTTATTAATTCTGTTCCAAAGAAATATTCTAGAGCTGAATACATTTGTGTTGGCAAACTAGATATAATACCAATAAAAATAATCATTGATACACCATTACCAATACCTTTAACAGTAATTTGGTCTGCCATCCACATTACAAGCATTGAGCCTGCTAGTAAGAAAATAATAATTTTGAAATATCCCCAAAATGAAGTATCAGGGATAGATATAACATCAGTATTTTGCATAGTAACAATAATACCATATGCTTGAACAGCTCCAAGAACTAATGTGAGATAACGTGTTGCCATTTCAATTTTCTTTCTTCCGTTTTGACCTTGCTTTGTAAGTTCAGTTAATGCTGGAAGAACATCCATCGAAAGGAGCTGAATTATAATAGATGATGTAATATATGGTGAAACACCTAACGCGAATAGCGAGAAGCTTTGTAAAGCACCACCACCAAGTAAGTTCATTAAACTTAAAACGTTACTTGTATCCATCTCTTGTTCAATAGTAACACCAGGAACAGTAATAGATGCTCCAATACGGAAGATTAACATTATACCAAGAGTAAATAGGATTCTATCTCTTACATCTTTATTTTTAAATATGGCAACGAGTTTCCTCATATTAAATCACCTCAGTTTTTCCGCCAGCATTTTCGATAGCTTTAACTGCGCTATCAGAAAATTTATTAGCTTGAACTGTTAATTTCTTTTCAAGTTTTCCATCGCCTAAGATTTTAACGAGATGATATTGTTTATTAATTAAACCTTTTTCACAAAGTAATGCAGGAGTAACAACTGTACCATCATCAAATCTATTTAATAAAATAGTATTAACAATTGCATAATCATTTTTTACATGACTTGTGAAACCTCTTTTAGGAAGTCTTCTGAAAATTGGGTTTTGTCCACCTTCGAATCCAAGACGAACTCCACCGCCAGATCTTGATTTTTGACCTTTATGACCGCTACCACCATTTTTACCAAGACCAGAACCATATCCACGGCCTTGTCTTTTAGCAGTTTTGCGGGAACCTTCTACATAATGTAATTCATTAAGTTTCATGTATGTCCCTCCTTATTTACGTAACAATTGAACTTGAGCATATGTCTTAATATTATTTAAGCCATCAATAGTTGCTCTGATACAATTGATTGGTGTTCTAGAACCATATACTTTTGAGTAAATATTTTTAACACCAGCAAGTTCCAATACAGCACGAACTGGTCCACCAGCGATAACTCCAGTACCTTCAGGTGCAGGTTTTAAATAAACTTTACATGCGCTGAAATTACCTTCGATATCATGAGAAACTGTTCCATTTTTAACTAAAGTAATATGAATCATATTTCTTTTTGCATTTTCTAATGCTTTTTTAATTGCTTCTGGGACTTCAATTGCTTTACCAGTACCATAACCGACATTGCCTTTTCCATCACCAACAACTACAAGAGCAGCAAAACGCATTTTACGTCCACCTTTAACAGTTCTTGAAACACGATTAATTGCGACTACTCTTTCTTCATATTGTTTTTCTTCTCTTCTAGGGCCACGTGCACTAGGTTTCTTTCCTGAAGGTTTTCCTTGGCGTCCGTTTCTAGGAGCTCTAGCACCTTGAGGACGTTCTTGTGATGTTGCTTCTTTAGAAGCTACTACTTTTTCTTCTTCTGCCATAATTACTCCTCCTAGAATTTTAAGCCGTTTTCTCTAGCAGCATCTGCAAGAGCTTGAACACGTCCGTGATATAAATATCCAGAACGGTCAAAGACTACTTTTTCAATACCTTTTGAAACAGCTAATTTAGCAATTTCTGCACCAACTATTTTTGCAGCTTCAACATTTGAACCATTTTCAAGTTTTAAAGAAACACTTGAACAAGATACTAATGTAACACCTTTAACATCATCAATAATTTGTGCATGAATATGGGAATTAGAACGGAATACACTTAAACGAGGGCATTCAGCTGTACCGTTTAATTTTCTAACACCGTTAACAACTTTACGAATACGAGCATGACGACGTAAACGATTTTCATTTCTCGATACTTTATTAATCATAACTAACTATTCTCCTTTCCCATTATTTCTTAGATGCACGTTTTCCTTCTTTACGGAGGATAACTTCATCTTTATATTTAATACCTTTACCTAAGTAAGGTTCTGGTTCTCTAACAGCACGAATTTGTGCAGCAATTTGACCAACTTTTTGTTTATCATATCCTGTAACTTCTAAGTGAGTTGGATCGATAACATTAATTGTAACACCTTCACTAGGAACGATTACTACTTCGTGAGAGTAACCAATATTTAATACTAAGTTTTTGCCTCTTAAAGCAGCACGATAACCAATACCAACGATATCAAGTTTCTTGCTGAATCCTTCAGAAACACCAACTACCATATTATGTAATAATGCACGTGTTGTACCATGTAATGTTTTCATCAATTTTGATTCATCAGGACGTGTTAGAACACATTCATTATCTTTAATTTCAATTGCAATTCTTGAATCAAATGTATTAGTTAAAGTTCCTTTAGGTCCTTTTACTTCAACAACATTACCTTCATTAATTGTAATTGTTACACCAGCAGGGATAACGATAGGTTTTTTACCAATTCTTGACATATTTTTCTATCCTCCTACCAAATGTAAGCGATGACTTCGCCACCGATACCTAATTTTCTAGCATTTTTATCAGTCATAACACCTTGTGATGTTGATATGATAGCAATACCTAAACCATTCAATACGCGTGGAAGTTTATCGCATGGAACTGTAACACGAAGTCCAGGTTTAGAAATTTTCTTTAATCCTGAAATAACTTTTACTCCGTTTACTCCATATTTTAAATTAATTGTCAATTCCTTTTTAGCGCCTTCTGTAGCGACGGAAAAGTCATTGATAAATCCTTCATTCTTTAAAATTTCAGCAATAGCTAATTTTAATTTTGATGAAGGCATGGATACTTTATCTGCATGCATTGCATTAGCATTACGAATTCTTGTAAGCATATCTGCAATTGGATCTGTCATTCCCATTATATTTTCCTCCTTTTCCGAAGCCTACCAGCTAGATTTCTTCATACCAGGAATTTCACCTTTGTATGCAAGTTCTCTTAAGCAGATACGGCAGATACCGAATTTACGGATGACTGAGTGCGGACGACCACAACGTGAGCAACGAGAATATTCTCTTACTTTGAATTTTTGTGGGCGACTGCAGCGAACTTTAATAGATGTTTTTGCCATAACTCATCCTCCTATTTAGCAAACGGCATACCAAGTTCTGATAGAAGAGTATATGCTTCTTCATCAGTTTTTGCCGTTGTAACTATAACAATGTCCATACCACGAATCTTACCAATTTTATCATAATTGATTTCTGGGAAGATTAATTGTTCTTTAATACCAAGTGTATAGTTTCCTCTTCCGTCAAATGCACTCTTACTAACGCCACGGAAATCACGTACACGTGGAAGAGAAATAGTTACTAATTTATCTAAGAATTCGTACATTCTATTTCCACGAAGAGTTACTTTACAACCAATTTGTTGTCCTTCTCTTAATTTGAAGGAAGCAATTGATTTTTTAGCTTTTGTTATTACTGGTTTTTGACCTGAGATAACTGTAAGTTCATTAACTGAATCTTCTAATAATTTAGAATTTTGAGTTGCATCACCTACACCAATGTTGATAACGATTTTTTCAACGTGAGGGACTTCCATAACAGAAGAATAATTATATTTTTCAATTAATGTTTTTACGATTTCATCTTTATAGATTTGTCTTAAACGTGCAACATAAGTTTCTTTTGCCATAATTTACTCCCTCCTTAATTTAATTTTGTTCCGCTAGCCTTGCTAACACGAACTTTCTTACCATTCTCAAAAACATAACCGACACGACTTGCTTTTTTAGTTTTTTCATCATAGATAGCAACATTACTAACATCGATTGGTGCGTATAATTCAACACGTCCACCATTTGGATTAGTTTGTGTTGGTTTTTGATGCTTTGTAACAGTATGAACACCATCAACAACAACGCGGTTTAATTTTGGGAAGGCTTTTTGAACTGTGCCAATTTTACCTTTATCAGCACCAGCGATAACTATAACTTTATCACCTTTTTTAATTTTCATATTCTCAAAATCCTCCTTATAATACTTCAACTGCTAAAGAAATGATTTTCATAAATCCTTCATTTCCTTTTTCACGGAGTTCACGAGCCACTGGTCCAAAGACACGTGTTCCTTTTGGAGCACCATCATCATTTACAAGAACACAAGCATTATCATCAAAACTAATGAATGTACCATCAGCACGTTGTACATTTTTCTTAGTACGAATGATAACTACTTTAACTATATCGCCTTTTTTAACTTTTGCATTTGGTAATGCATCTTTAACAGAACAAAGAACGATATCACCAATAGAAGCTGTTTTTCTCTTTGATCCTCCATAGATACGGAAGATACGGACAGATTTTGCACCACTGTTGTCAGCAACAACAAGATTTGTTTCATTTTGTACCATTAAATCGTCCTCCTATTTAACGTCAGCAGCTTTAGCTACGACTTTTACAAGACGGAAACGTTTAGTAGCGGATAATGGTCTTGTTTCCATGATTTCAACAACATCACCGAAACATGCTTCATTATTTTCATCATGTGCTTTATATTTTTTTGCATACTTAACGTTTTTACCGTATTTTGGGTGTTTTTTTGTTGTTTTAACTAAGACTGTAATTGTTTTGTCCATTTTATCAGAAACAACAACACCTTGAATTACTCTACGTGTATTTCTTTCCATTTTATATTACCTCCTAGTTAATTCCAAGTTCGCGTTCTTTTAATACTGTATAAATACGAGCAATAGTTTTACGAACTTCTGTTATTTTCTTTCCGTTATCAAGTTGACCTGTTGCTTTTTGGAAACGGAGAGTTAATAATTCTTGTTTTAATTCATTAACTTTTTCTGTTAATTCAGCACTTGAATATTCTCTGATTTCATTAATTTTCATCATGATTACTCACCTTTTCCTTTCGCAATAATCTTTGTCTTGATTGGTAATTTATATGATGCTAAACGAAGTGCTTCACGAGCAATCTTTTCATCAACACCACCAATTTCAAACATGACTCTACCAGTTTTAACAACTGCAACCCATGTTTCTGGAGAACCTTTACCAGAACCCATACGGACTTCTGCAGGTTTCTTTGTTTTAGCTAAATGTGGATAAATACGAATCCATACTTGACCAGCACGATTTGTGTAACGAGAAAGAACAATACGTGCTGCTTCGATTTGACGAGCTGTAATCCAGTTTCCAGATACTGCTTGTAAACCAAATTCACCAAAGCTTACTTCATTACCAGCTTTTGAAAGGCCTTCGTATTTAATTCCATGAGGTCTTCTATACTTGACTCTTTTTGGTTGTAACATATTGACTATTCTCCTTTCTTTGATTTAAAAGTGTTATTATTTTTTTCACTACTTACTAATTGTTTAGGAGCAGATTTTCCACGAGAAATCCAAACTTTACATCCTAATTTACCATAAGTTGTGTCAGCTTCCGCTAAAGCATAATCGACATCCATACGTAATGTATGTAATGAAACAACACCTTCTTTATATCCTTCGCTACGAGCAATATCAGCACCAGCTAAACGACCAGATACCATTGTTTTACATCCAACTGCTCCAGCTTTCATAACTTTACGGATAGTTGTCTTTTGAACATTACGGAATGATGCACGTTCTTCAAGTGCTTTTGCCATTTCTTGAGCAACAATTGCAGCATCAAGAGCAGGATTTTTAACTTCGATAACAGATAATTTAATATCTTTTCTACCAATTAATTTTTGTACATTTTTAGTTAACAATTTAATATTTACAGCATCTTGTCCTAAGATCATACCAGGACGAGCAGTAAATATTGAAACTGTTGCACCACCATTTTGTACACGTTCAATTTCAATATGTGAAACTAAACACTCTTTTAATTTTGATTCTAAATATTTACGAATTTTAATATCTTGTCCTAAGAAAGTAGCAAAGTCTTTATTACTAGCATACCATTTAGAATTCCAATCACGGCTTATACCAATTCTCATTCCGATTGGATTAACTTTTTGACCCATACTTACCTCCTTATCTTTCTTTTACCACAACAGTAATGTGGCTTGTTCTTTTAATAATAGATGCTGCAGAACCTTTTGCTCTTGGACGGAATCTTTTTAATCTTGGTCCGTCACCAGCATAAATTTCTGCGATATATAATTTTGATTCATCCATTTTATTATTGTTAACAGCATTTGCTGCAGCAGATTTAATCAATTTAGTAACAGGTGTTACTGCTGATTTATTTGTATTAGCTAAAATTGCTAACGCAACTGCTACATCTTTTCCTCTCACTAGGTCAATAACCAAGCGAACTTTTCTAGGAGTAATACGAACTCCTGTAACTTTAGCAATAGCTTCCATTCTTTTTCCTCCTAGTTATTACTTACCAGCATGTGCTGCTTTATCTTCAGCAGTATGTCCAGTATGTCCTTTATAAGTTCTTGTTGGAGCAAATTCACCAAGTTTATGTCCAACCATATCTTCTGTAACATAAACTGTAATAAATTCATGTCCATTGTAGACTGCGAAAGAATGTTCAATGAATTGTGGGAAGATTGTTGATCTTCTTGACCAAGTCTTAATTAATTCTTTTTTATTAGCAGCATTTAATGCTTCAACCTTTTTCATCAAATGTTCATCGACGAAAGGTCCTTTTTTAATACTTCTTGCCATTTTCCATTTCTCCTTTCACTATTTATCATTACGTCTACGGACGATTAATTTACCAGATGCTTTTTTAGCACTTCTAGTCTTAACTCCAAGAGCTCTTTTACCCCAAGGTGTTCTAGGTGCATCACGTCCAACTGGACATTTACCTTCACCACCACCATGTGGGTGATCACATGGGTTCATTGCAGAACCACGAACTGTAGGACGTGTTCCATTCCATCTTGTTTTACCAGCTTTACCAAAGTTGACTAAGTTCCAATCTTCGTTACCGACAAAACCAATTGTTGCTCTACATGTTCCAAGTACTTTTCTAACTTCACCTGAAGCTAAACGAAGAATAACATATTTTCCTTCATTACCTAATACTTGAGCAGATGTACCAGCAGCACGGCACATTTGACCACCTTTACCAGGTGTTAATTCAACATTGTGAACGAATGTACCTTCTGGAATATTTGCTAAACACATTGCATTACCAGTTTTGATGTCGCATGCTTCTCCTGAAACAATTACATCGCCAACTTTAATATCTTTTGGTGCGATAATATATCTTTTTTCACCATCAGCATAATTAATTAAGCAAATGTTTGCATTTCTATTTGGATCGTATTCGATTGTTGCAACACGACCATTGATTCCATCTTTATTTCTTTTGAAATCAATAATTCTATATTTTCTTTTATGACCACCGCCGATATGTCTACAAGTGATTGCACCTGTATTATTACGGCCTCCAGTTTTTGAAATTGAAACTAATAAACTTTTTTCAGGAGTATTTGTTGTAATTTCTTCAAATGTGAAGTTAGTCATTGAACGACGGCTTGGTGTCGTTGGCTTATATGTTCTAATTGCCATATTTTCCTCCTATATTTAATTAAATTATTCTTCAATTGAAGATTGAAGATTTTTGAAGTCTTCAGCAGATAAAGTTACATATGCTTTCTTATATCCACTTACTTTTCCTTCATAACGTCCTACTCTTTTTGATTTAGGTAAAACATTAACTATACGAATGCTAACTGGTTTAACATTGAAAATTTGTTCAAATGCAACCTTTATTGATGTTTTGTTAGCTTTTGGTGAAACCTTAACTGTAACCGTATTTTCATCGTTTTGAAGTTTCATTGTTTTTTCAGTAACGATTGGTGAAACAATTAAATCAAGGCTGTAATTTGTTGGTGCAGCGAATTTCTTTTCTTCAACTACTTCTACTTTTTTAGCACGTGCCATTATTTAAGTACCTCCTCGATTTTCTTAACTGCGTCAAGTGTAAATACTACATTATCATGATTCATCAAATCATATACAGATAAATTATTGTCTCTAACAACAATTAAACCTGGAATATTTCTTGCTGACATAACAAGTGTATCATTGTCATCTGCAATAACGAATATGGTTTTTGGTTGAGCATTAATTGCATTACATACTTTAACCATTTCTTTTGTTTTATTTGATTCAAGATTTAAATCTTTTACAACAATTACTCCATTATTTGCAACTTTTATTGAAAGTGCAGATTTAAGAGCAAGTTTGTGTTCTTTTTTGTTTTGTGCAAGTTTGAAATTTTGAACCCCTGTTGGGCCAAATACTATACCACCATGTCTCCAAAGTGGTGATCTTGTTGAACCAGCTCTTGCACGTCCTGTACCTTTTTGTCTCCATGGTTTTTTACCACCACCAGAAACTTCCGCTCTCTTCTTTGTCTTAGCGGTTGCTTGACGAAGATTTGCTTGATAAACTTGGACAGCATCGAACATTACTTGTGTATTAGGTTCGATAGCGAAGACTTCATTAGCTAATTCTACTTTTTCAACTTCTTTTCCAGTTAAATCAAGAACTGATAAGATTACGTTTTCTGCCATTTTATTTCTCCTTCCCTGTCCTTATTTATTCAGCTTTCGCTGTATAGTTGACGATTTCTTTAATTTCAACTTTTTCTCCAGCACCTTTTACAGCTGAACGAATTTTAACAATTGATTTTTTTGGTCCAGGTATAGCACCTTTAATTAAGATAGCATTATTTTCAACATCAACTGAAACAATTGCTAAGTTTAATACTGTTGCTTGTTTATTACCATGATGACCAGCCATTTTCTTTCCTGGATGTACTCTATTATTGCAACGTCCATTTGTAGCAAATGAACCTGCGCCTCTATGATATCCAGAACCATGTCCTTTAGGACCTATTGTGAAGTGCCAACGTTTAATTGGTCCACTGAAACCTTTACCTTTGCTAACACCAGTAACATCAACTAATTCACCAGCTTCAAAGATATCAGCTTTAATTTCATCTCCGACATTAAATGTCATATCTGAGAAATGAAGTTCTTGTACTTCATATTTTGGAGTAAGACCTCTGCTTGCAAATACACCAAGTTCTGCCTTATTACAACGATTTTCCTTTTTGTCTTCATATCCAACTTGAATAGCATCATAGCCATCACTTTCTACAGTTTTGATTTGAGTAACAACATTAGGAAGTACTTCGATAACAGTAACAGGATATTGTGTACCATCTGTAGCGAAGACTTGGGTCATTCCAATTTTACGACCTAAGATAGATTTCATAACTTTCTCCTGCCTCCTTACAATTTAATTTCGATGTTAACACCTGAAGGTAAATCCATATGTGTCAAACTATCGATAGTTTGTTTTGTTGGATTAACGATATCGATTAATCTCTTATGTGTTCTAATCTCGAATTGTTCACGTGCATCTTTATATTTGTGAACCGCTCTTAAGATTGTATAGACCTGTTTTTCAGTAGGTAAAGGAATTGGTCCAATAATTCCTGCACCTGTTGCTTTCGCTGCCGCTATGATTTTCTCAACAGAGACATCAAGGATTTGATGTTCATAAGCTTCAAGACGAATTCTAATTTTTTTACTTTTTGCCATTTTGTTCCTCCTCGTCTAAATCGTGCTAGACCGCTCCATGTGAGTTACCTGAATCGCCAATATGACAACGGCTCTCGGCGTTCAGCAATCTCCCACTTCAACGCGTTTTGTCTACAAAGCGTCGACTTCAATATATTACTTCATATGAATCGCAGTGTCAACAACTTTTATTACTTTTTTTATTTCTTTTATTAATGATTATAATATTATATTTTATATATATATTTATATATTTTTATTAGAAAACTTTTCATCGTTTATTTCATATAACTTTGCAAAAAAGATAAAAATAATATATGATTTCTACTGAGGTGAAAAATGATGAAAAAAGCAAAAAAATACTTATTTCTATGTTTATCATGTTCTATTCTACTTTGTTCATGTGGCAAAGATTATAGAGATTTTTCATCATATAAACCAATAACAGAATACTGTTATTCAGAATTAGATAAAAATAATTCTGGAATGAATAAAGTGTGTAATTTAAACAAAGTAAAAACTTCTAATAATACATATGTATCACCATTTGATTCTGATTTAATTTACACATTATTTCCATATAGTAAATTAACACTTGAAAATGTTTACGATATTGAAAGTACAATGGGTGAAACATCTATTAAATTACATAAAGTATTTGATCGACATAATTATTACTACGAAAACAATGAAATCATAAACAATTTAAAAGTAATTAATGAATCTTATGGTACAGAAAAAAAAATAAAAATATCAGATGATTTATTTAATATATTATCTTTGTCTTTAAAATTAGGAGAATTAAGTAACGGAAAATTCAATATTGCCATTGGGGAATTATCAGACTATTGGAATAAATTAATAAATTTTAACAATAATAATTATGATTTTTATGATCCTGATTTAGTTATTATAAATAATGACACACTTGATGAAGAAGAAAAAACCGCTTTAGAAAATAGTATTCAAAACAAATTAAAAACAGAATTAAATACTTTAATAGAAAACACTCCATCAAATAAAGAGTTAAAAGAAATACTAATCTTAGATGAGGAGAACAAAACTGTAGAATTTAAAAAATACAAAAATGTTGAAAAAGTATCATTATCTCTTGGTGGCATTGGTAAAGGATATGCAATGGGTATTGTTGCAAATGATTTATTATCTAAAGGATATAATTATGGATATATTTCAGGAGCAACATCATCAAATGTTATACTAGGGAATCATTATAAGAACAATGAATGGTCTATTGGTATTTCTTCTCCTTCAAAAAATGATTATTATGTTGGAGGATATCTAAAACTTAATGGTTATTATCAAATTTCAACATCTGGTGATGAAGTTAATTCATATAGGTTCATTGATAGAAACTATAATTTAATTACAAGACATCATATTATTGATTCTACAACAGGTTATCCATTAAATACTTTTAGAAAAGTAACTGTAGTATCAAAAACACTTAATGCCTCAATAATGGATGCATTATCAACAATTTTAATTAATACTAATGAAAATAATATTGAAGTAGTTATTAATATATTTAAAAATGCATATAATGCAGACATTGAAGCAATTTTTCAAAAAAGTAATGATAATGAAACTGAATATTATTATTATATAACAAGTGGATTAAAGAATAATTTTGTAATTAATGATAAAAATCCAATAAAATCAAAGGTATTTTACTATGAATTTTAAGACAAAGTTAACAAAAATAGATATATTAGTAATTATTATCACAATAGCATTATCATTAATGCTATCTTTTAGTGTTTATTTCATTCCTAGAAATAACGGAACAAATGTAGCTATTTACGTGATGGGTAAAAATGAGATATTGCTTAATTTAAACAATAATAAAGATATTGAAGTTAATTTAAAACAAGGAGACTATAGAAAAATAGAAATAGATAATGAAACTGACTCAAAAATTACATATATTGGGTATTTTACAAGTATTACCAATACAATGTCTATAGAAATAATTAACAAAAAAATACGTGTATCATATACTGAATGTCCTAATAGAGTATGCATAAATCAAGGTTGGGTGTCGACACCTAATGTTCCAATTACATGTACACATAACAGAGTAATCGCGGTTATTGAAAACGTAAATGAACCAAATATTGATATTATTGTTTAGGAGTTATTATGACAAGAAAAAGAAAATTAATTAAAACAACTGCGTTATTATCATTATTTTTAGCACTATCTATACTTTTAAATTATTTAGAAAGTTTATTGCCTACTTTTTTTATTCCAGGTGTTAAGTTAGGATTAGCAAATACTATGGGTTTAATCGTATTATATTTTTTTGGTAAAAAAGAATACTTCCTTTTAGGTTTTTTTAGAGTTCTAATAGTAAGCATATTATTTACCGGATTATTTTCATACAGTTTTTTCTTAAGTTTATCTGGATGGTTTTTATCATCAATAATATGTATTATTTTAGTAAGATTTAAGAAACTTTCCATATATTCTTTATCATCAATAAGTGCAATAACACATGGAATTGGTCAAATTTTATGTGCATGTATTTTATACAATTCTATTTATATGCTATCTTATATACCAATTTTACTTTTTACTGGTGTAGTTACTGGTCTTTTAATTGCGTTTATTTCTCAATTAATTATTAACAGAGTAAAACCATATGTTTATAAAATGCTTAATATTAATAACTTTAATATTAGTAATAAAAACAACAACTTTAAACTTCCAAAAAATAAAAATGAAAAGAAAAATGAAAAAAATAGAGTTAAGATTAAGTTAGTAATTTTTATTAAGTAAATTTTAATTTTAAACATATAAAAAGCATAAAATTATTTAACACCAAAAATAACTATGTTTTAATTTTTATCTATACTGTATAATGAAATAGGTCAAATGAACATGATAAAAAAGTGAAGGTTTCATATTCAATTGACTAAAAGGCACTTTTTTAGAATTATTTAGATTCAATATTTCTTGCGGTGAAATAAGAGAAAATAATTCATAAGGTGTCTTATGATTATACATTTTTCTAGGATATGAATTAACGTGATTTAAAACCAAGTTTAATTCATCCTGTGTTATAGAATTGAAGTCAAAACCTTTTGGACATATTTTTCGTAATTCTTCATGATTTTTTCTATTTTACCTTTTTGCTTAGATTGTCTAGAATCACAAAAAAAGATAGAGCATAATTTTTGACTAATTTTATAATAATAATTTTCCCCTACTATTATACATTTTTGAAGTTAATAATTTAATTAAGCCTTTCAATCAACAAATTTAATTTTTTTAAAATTAATAAGGTAAATATTGCAAATAAACCCCAGAAATTTTATAATTGTTGTGTATGTCAAGGAGGATATAATTACATATGAAAAATAAATTAATTTTTGCTCTTGCATTAGTTGGTGTCGTAGGTACACTTGCTTCTTGTGGCGGAAATAATGGTAACAGTAAAGAAGTAGCATTAGGTGTTGGAACAATAAGCGCAGAACCAGAATTATCATATGGTTCACCACTTGTTGAATTAAATTTTGCTACTGCAGTTTATGAAGGTGATAAGGTTGTTGCATCACTTGTTGATGTTTATCAAATACCATTATCAAATGAAGGTGCTGCAATTGATACTACAAAAGACTATGCAACTGATACTAATGTACAAACAAAAAGAGATCGTCACGATGGTTACGCTATGAAAGAAACTTCTGCTCAAATAGGCGCTATCGAAGGCGGTGCTGAATGGTATGAACAAGCTGCTGTTTTAGAAACATACACTGAAGGCTTAACATCATTTGATGAAACTGATGAAACTTTAACAGCGGGTTGTACAATGCAAACAACAAAATTATTCGATGCTATTAAAGAAGCTAAAACAAATACTAAAGGAAAAGTATCTCTTTCTTCTGGTGAATATACACTTGCATTAGGTCATAGTATTTCATTTGAAAAAGATACAGAAACAAGTGCTTTAACACAAATCAATATTTCTGTTATTGGATTATTATTAGATTCTAATTCTAAAATTGCTACTGCATATTTAGATGAAGTTCAAATCCCATTAACATTTAATGCTGAAGCTGCAGAGAATGAAAATCCATATTCAATTACTGCAAAAAATGCTTATGGTTCAGCTACAACTCAATATAATTTTAATGGACAAGTAATCGCTTCTAAAAAAGAAGTTGGTGATAAATACGATATGAAAGAAACTTCTGCTCAAATAGGTAATATTGAAGGCGGTGCTGAATGGTATGAACAAGCTGCTGCTTTTGAAGATTATTTAGTAGGTAAAAAAGTTTCTGAATTAGATGCAACATCTTCTGATTTAGTTGCAGGTTGTACAATGTCAACAGATACATACTTCGATGCAATTAATAATGCAGTTAATACAAGTTTGTACAATACTAAGAAAATAAGTTTATAAGATTTTTTATTCCTTTAGATAGTCCTGTTTAGGGCTATCTTTTTTATTGATTAAATAATTATTTTAAAATTATCTATTTATTGTTAAAAATTGATTTAATTAATTCATCCACTTTCTACTATTCTGACATCAATTAATTGTCTATATATAATTGGTTAAACCTCTTCAATCTACATTATGAAAACTATCTTTGCTTTATTTGTTCTTCTTGTAAATGTAGCAACCTTGTCTCTATAAATATTTATGATTAGATTAAAACAAATTTTATTTATAAAATAGAAAAAACAATCTATTTTTTTTACTTTTTGACTGAAATATAATTTCCTAGTCAATAAAATAATTTTTTTCAAAATAAAAAGAGTAGCTAACAACAAATAACTACCCTTAATATAAATCATTTATTCATTATTAATTTGATTATTAACACATTTTTTATGTTTACCATATTTTTTTCTATACTGTTTTAACCATCTATTCTTTTTAGTGTTGCCACATGCGGCACATTCACCCATTGGAATATCATTTATACGTTTATATATATATCTTGCAATAAGTATTCCTAGAAATAGAATACAGCCTATAATTGTTAATATTTCTGTATAATGCATTATTTAATCAACTCTTTCTTTTTATCTAATTTTTTATTTGAATAATAAATTATAGCAATTGCAATAATAAATAATGCAACAAAGATAAATGATGTCCACCACCAAGATAACATTACATAAACAACTGAAGATACAATATATGAAAGTACTACCCAGAATAATAATGTCCATTTAAACTTACCTTTTAATGTTTCACTCTTCGCGGTTGCAACTGCTGCAAAGCAAGGAATTGTTGTCATATTGAATACTAAGAATGCAACAAGGCCTTGCCATGTAATATCTGTTCCTTGCATCATAATAGCAACATCATTTGCGCCTTCAACAATACTTTCACTTAAGCCACCATCAACACCAACAAATATAGTCATTGCCGCTAATGCACCAAAAGTTGCAATAACATTCTCTTTTGCTATTAATCCAGTAATCGCTGCAACAGCAAATACCCAACCAAATGAATTTAATTGTGAACCAAATCCAAGTGGAGTAAATATAGGTTGAATTAATTGACCAATCGAAGCAAGAATAGACTCTTCCATATTATCAACCATGTGCCAATCCCAACCAAAGTTAGATAAGAACCAAATTATGATAGTTGATGCTAAAATAATAGTAAATGCTTTTTTAATGAAATGTTTTGTTTTATCCCATGTATGAATCATTAAAGATCTTGCACTTGGGATGTGATATTGAGGAAGTTCCATAATAAATGGAGGAATTTCACCACGTTGAGTTGTATGATTCATTATAATAATTGAAACAATAGCAATAATCATTCCAAGAACAATAAATGTAAAGCTTATAACATCAGCATTATTTAAACCCGCTATATTAGCAAGTACAGCTGCAATTGCTGCAAGTACTGGTAATTTAGCACCACATGTAAAGAACGGAATTGTTCTAATTGTCATAGTTTTTTCACGTTCATTATTTAATGTTCTTGTGTTTACCATTGCAGGAATTGAACAACCGAATCCCATAATCATTGGAATAAATGCTCTACCACTTACACCAAACTTTCTAAATAATCTATCTAATATAAATGCAACACGAGACATATATCCTGAGTCTTCAAGTATTGCGAATAATAATAATAAGAAGACAATTTGTGGAACAAAACTTAATACTCCGCATAAACCACCTAGAATACCATCACCAATAAGTCCAACAACCCAGTCAGGTGAACCAATAGACTTCAAGCCCCCAACAATTAATTCTGAAATAGATGATGTAATTAAATCCATTAAATTAAACAAAATACATCCTGGTGAATTAATACTACCATCATATAAACATGATAACAATTTAACAAAGAAATTATTTTCTGCACTAAGTCCTAATTCTTCAAGTGATTTTAAATTAAATATGCTTCCTAAATATAAGAAATTCTCAGAGAATGTTAAGTGATAAATAAGGAATAAAATAACTAAGAAGATAGGTATACCCAACCATTTATTAGTCATTACCTTGTCAATCTTATCAGATTTTGAAGCTTTTTTAATATTATTCGAATCTTTTCTAATAAAACAAGGAGAATAGTTCGCAGTAATATGTTTATATCTAGCATCCGCTATTACAGCTTCAAAATCTGTCCCAAATATTTCATCATTAAATGTTGCTTTAAAATCATTTACAACATTAATTAATCCATCATGTTTATTTATCTCTAATTCATCATTTTCAATAAGTTTTACAGCATGGAATAAAGGATTATCAACTTTAATTCCTTTAAATGCAATTTCAACATCTTTAATCAAATGAGTTAATGCAGTTCCTTCAAGCACTGTACAAGCTTTTCTACTAGTCTTTGATGCTTTATAAGCAACTTTCATTAATTCATCAAGATTTTCTTCTTTCAATGCTGATACTTCAACAACAGGTAAGCCTATTTTCTTTTCTAATTCACTAATATTAATAGTCGTACCATCTTTTCTAATAATATCCATCATGTTAAGTGCTATAACAATTGGGACATCAATTTCCATTAATTGAGTAGTTAAATATAAATTTCTTTCTAAATTTGTTGCATCAACAATATTAATTACACAATCTGGTTTTTCATCTAGAATATAATTTCTAGAAATAATCTCTTCTGATGTATATGGTGATAATGAGTATATACCAGGCAAGTCAACAAGAGCTATTGGTTCTTCTAATTTTTTATATGTACCTTCAAGTTTATCAACGGTAACACCAGGCCAGTTACCAACATGCGCGGTTGAACCAGTTAATGCATTAAACAATGTGGTCTTTCCTGAGTTAGGATTACCCGCTAAAGCAAAATGTTTCATTCTAATATTTCTCCTTCACTTCTAAAGCAATGAGTGCAGCTTCAGTTTTTCTTAAAGTTAACTCATAATTTCTAATGGTAATTTCTAATGGATCACCAAGAGGAGCTTTCTTTCTTAAATACACTTCAGCACCAGGAGTGATTCCCATATCAAGAAGTCTACGTCTTAGTTTCCCTGTCCCTTCGACATTTTTAATAATTCCGATTTCACCAACATCGAAATCTTTTAATTTTTTGATCATTTTAACCTCCTAATTTCAATACTTTATTACTCATATTAAAATATATGAAAATAATTAGTTAGTTTTGACTAACAAATAGATTTTACTATCTTCATATTGTCTTGTCAATACAAAAAGTTAGTTTTATTTAACTTTTTATTGTTTTAAAAAAACGAAGTATTTTATACTTCGTTCCTACTTTTTTCTTTTTCTAAATATTTATCATATGATGATTTACAACCACAATATTGTTGGTTATAAAGATTATAATATTTTTTTAAATATGATGCTCTTTCTTGACCACCTTTTTTCTTAAAATCGCTTATAAAATATTTAGTATAATCAAATTCTTTTTCAAGCATTAAACCAATTCCATTCATTTTTTCACTACTTTTTTGTCTTGATATACTCATAACAGTAGTAAAATAGTCAAAATGATGAGAATTAGAATATTCATAACACTTTCTCATCCTTTTTAAATAACACCTTATACATCTGTTTCCGCATTCTTCTTCATCTTTAAATGGAGAAAATTCTTTTTCATATTCTTCATTATCATAATCAAAAATAACTAATTCAATTTTATCTTCTCTATCTTTATTAATAATATTAACTAATCTTATTAATTCGTCTCTTCTTTTTTCATACTCACTTTTAGGATATATATTTGAATTATCGTATAAAATTACAATATGAAACAAATTTGATAAAGTAAAAAATTCGATAGGAAAACATGCACATGGAGCACAACAAGCATGAATACCTATTGTTTTAATTTTAGATAGAGATTTTATTTTTTCTATTTCTAAAATAGACCAATCATAAAATCTATTCTTTTTATTACTCTCCATATATAAACATTGAATCTCCAAATGAAAAGAATCTATATTTTTCTTGTGTTGCAATTTTATATGCATTCATAATATTATCTTTTCCTGCAAAAGCAGAAACAAGCATTATTAATGTAGATTTT
Organism: uncultured Erysipelotrichaceae bacterium; assembly: GCA_964456095.1. Lineage (GTDB taxonomy): Bacteria > Bacillota_I > Bacilli_A > RFN20 > CAG-449 > CANRPC01. The sequence goes on along the minus strand of CAYVZF010000006.1, from coordinate 9,590 downwards.
GGTAAATGAAAATTAGTGATTAGGCAATCTATTGCTTTAAATTCATATCCAGGATAAATAAATATATTAGTATTATCTTTACATTCAACAAATCGATTATATTTATTATATATTGATTCTAAAGTTCTAACAGATGTAGTACCAATTGCAATTATTCTTCTATGTTCTTCTTTTGCTTTATTTAATATTTCTGCAGAAGAAGCGTCCATTTCATAATATTCTGTATGCATATTATGATTTAATATATTTGTTTCTTTTACTGGTCTAAATGTTCCAAGCCCAATATGAAGAGTTATATCTACAACTATAACTCCTTTAGCTCTTATTCTATCAAATAATTCTTCTGTAAAATGGAATCCTGCAGTAGGTGCAGCACTAGAGCCTAAATGTTTTGCATATACATTTTGATATCTACTTTTATCATTACATTGCTCGTGAATATATGGAGGTAATGGCATTTTACCTAATTTATCTAATATTTCCATTAAAATACCTTCATATATTAATTTTACTATTCTTATTCCTTCATCTTTGACTTCAAGAATTTCTGCTTTAAGTAAACCATCACCAAATATTACAACAGATCCTACTTTTAATACTTTAGCATTACCCGCTAAAATCTCCCAAATGTTATCTCCTTTATCTTTTAATAAAAGAAGTTCCACTTTAGCGCCTGTTACTTCTTTTATGCCAATTAATCTAGCAGGTATGACTTTTGAATTATTTCTAACTAATACATCTCCAGGCTTTAAATAATCAATAATGTCATAAAAATGATGATGTTTTACTTCTCCGTTATTCTTATTTAATACCATTAATCGAGAATGGTCTCTTTCTTTTGTAGGTGTTTGAGCGATTAAACTTTCATCTAAATCAAAATCATATGTATTTATATCATAAATATTCTCATTCATACTAAAATCCTTTCGTTCCTCCAAATCTTTTTAAGAATTCTTCTTTAAATTCTAAAAATCTATCTTCTTTAATAGAGTTCCTAATATCTTCCATTAAGTGTATTAAAAAACGTACATTATGAATGGAAAGTAGCCTTTTACCAAATGACTCATCACATATATATAAGTGTCTTAAATACGCTTTAGTATAATTCTTACAACAATAACAATCACAATTAGGATCAAGTGGAGTAAAATCTTCCTCATATTGTTTGTTTCTAATATTAACTCTTCCAAGGGAAGTCATCAATGCACCGTGTCGAGCAATTCTTGTTGGTAAAACACAGTCAAACATATCTACACCATTTTCAACTCCCTCAAATATAGCGTCAACAGATCCTACTCCCATTAAATATCTAGGTTTATCAAATGGAAGATATGGAGTTGTATCTCTTATCATTTTAAACATAACATCTTTTGGCTCACCAATTGATGTACCTCCAATTGAATATCCAGGAAAATCCATTTTTACTAATTCTTCAGCACAATATTTTCTTAAATCAGCAAATTCTCCACCTTGAACTATACCAAATAATGCTTGGTCCTCTCTTTTATGAGCTTCTTTACCCCTTTTAGCCCAACGTAATGTTCTTTCAACAGAATTCTTCATATATTCATAATCAGCAGGATAATGCACACATTCATCGAATGACATTATAATGTCGGCGCCTAATTTTTCTTCAATTCCAATAGCTATTTCTGGCGAGAAGAATAATTTAGCACCATTTAAATGATTTTTAAATGTTACACCTTCTTCTGTTATTTTACGATTATCAGCAAGAGAAAATACTTGGAATCCACCGCTATCAGTAAGCATCGGTCCATCATAATTCATAAATTTATGTAAGCCTCCTGCTTTTTGCACCAAATCTGCACCAGGTCTAATAGATAAATGATAAGTATTTGCAAGAATAACTCCTGCACCACATTCTTTAATTTCTTCTGGAGACATAGTTTTTACTGTTGCTAAAGTACCAACTGGCATAAACATAGGTACTTCAACTTTTCCATGAGGCGTATGTAAGTATCCATATCTAGCTCCACTATTTTTATCAACATGTAATATTTCTAAATAAAAATCTTTCATTTATTCTTTTCCTTTCTCACGTGGAAATTTATCATAGTCTTCAAGTTTCCAGCATGGATCTGCAGATAAAGATAAATCTGCAAAAGCATTTCTTTCAAATAAATAATAGCCCACTTTTGCTATCATTGCAGCATTATCAGTAGTACACCAAATAGGTGGAATTATAACTTCGACATCTTTATTTGAAAGTCTTCTTGTTATTTCACTTCTTAAATATGAATTTGCAGATACTCCACCTGCTAAAACTACTTGTTTACAATTAAATTCATCAAGTGCAGGTAAAGCTTTATCAAGCAATAAATCAATCGCAGTAGTTTGAAATGATTTAGCCATATTTGCAATATTAATCTCTTCATTATTTTGTTTTAATTTGTGAACTAAATTAATAACCGCAGTTTTTAATCCAGAAAATGAATAATTGTAACTATTATCATTTAATGGTTTAGGTAAAGTGTATGTATTTTCTCCTTCTTTTGCTAGTTTATCTATTGAAACTCCACCAGGATAGGAAAGCCCAAGAACTCTTGCAACTTTATCAAACGCTTCACCAATTGCATCATCTTTTGTTTCCCCGATTATTTGAAAGTCAAGATGATCTTTCATTATTACTAGCTCAGTATTACCTCCACTTACTACAATAGCAAGTAAAGGGAATTTTAAATCCGAAACATATTCATTTGCGTATATATGTCCTGATAAATGATGAACAGGAATTAATGGTATATTATAATATAATGCTAAAGCTTTCGCAGCTTGAAGGCCTACATGTAATGCTCCAATTAATCCAGGACCTGATGTTACCGCGATTGCAGAAACATCTTCCATTTTGATATTAGCTTTTTCTAATGCTTCATTAATAACTATACTAATATTTTCAATGTGTAATCTTGAGGCAATTTCAGGCATTACGCCACCATATTTTTTATGAACATCAATTTGAGTAGATATAACATTAGATAATAATTCATTTTTATCTTTTAGTATCGCACAAGCAGTTTCATCACAACTTGACTCAATTGCTAATATAATAGCCATTTTCTAATCCTCCTTTTCACGCATCATAAAAAAAGCATCTTCTCCATCTGAATAATATCCTTTTTTTACAAGTTTTTTTATAAATCCATTTTTTTCATATAATCTTATTGCTGGAATATTACTAACTCTTACTTCTAATGTAATAGATGTAACACCGCATTCTTCCATATATTTTATCGCTTCTTTTAACATTATACTTGCTATATTATGTTTCCTAACAGGTTCAATAACTGCAATTTTACTAATAGTTGCTTGTTCAAACATAATCCAAAAATCAATATATCCAATTATATGTCCGTCTATTTCTGCAACAAATATATTTGCACATTCATTATCATTAAAATCGCTCAAATAATCTTCATATTTCCATGGTGCAACAGGAAATGAAGCATTTTCAATCGCCGCGATAACTTTTAAATCTCCTGTTTTGCAATTTCGAATTATCATAATGCCTCCTTTAAATAAATCGGCTTAATAGATAATACATTATCGCAATAATTAGTTATTTTAGAAAATGATAATAATCCTTCAACTAAATTAAATTCATTAGATTCTAATTTTAAATAAGATAAATCTCCTCTAATTTCATATCCTTTGCTTTTATATTCATTAATAATCTCAAGAACTTCATTATTACTTTTAATAGTATCTTGAAGTATTACTTTTCCTTTATCGTATATACTAATATAGCTTCTATTACTTCTTGCATTTATTAATCCAATAAAAGAAATATCTGTATTTCCAAGTATTGCAAGAGATGAAATTACTTTTAATTTAATATTAGAAATAGAAGCTAATACCTTAGCGAAAGTTAATGCGATTCTTACACCTGTATAACTTCCTGGACCAATACCGCATATAATTGTATCTATATCTTTAAGTGTAATATTAACTTTATCTAATCCTTTTTTTATTTCAACAACCAAAAATTCTGATTGTCTTTGCCACGCTTCAAATGATAAAGAATACAAAATACTATCATCTTTTGATATTCCAACTGTTAAATATTTATCAGATGTATCTATTAATAAATTATAACCCATTTTTATACTCCTTTATTTTTTCAAATACTAATGAATATTTTTCATACTCACTTTCAAATGTTAATATTCTTTCTTCATTTGAGATTATTTCTATTTTAATAGAAAGTGGTTCAAATAACATATCACTTATATAGCTTGACCATTCAATTAAAGTAATACCATTACCCTCGATTACTTCTTCTAATCCAATATCAGAATTAACTCCGTTTTCAAGCCGATAAGCATCAATATGATAAAAAGGTATTTTTCCAGAAAAATAACATTTTAAAATATTAAATGTTGGGCTAGAAATAGATTCCTTAACACCTAAATATTTTCCAACACCTTTAGCAAATTGAGTCTTCCCAGCGCCTAAATCACCATCTAATGTCAAAAGAGATGGTACATTTAAATATTTAGCAATAAAAAATGCAATATCTTGTGTTTCTTTTTCAGAATGACTAATTAAAAAATCTTTCATATTTAAGCGCTCTCCTTTAACCAGCAACAAAAGTATAACACTTAAAAATAAATAATTAAAACAATTATTGTTTATGATACCCTTTTTTAACTATAATAAAATTATAGTTAGGAGAAAAAAGCATGAAAGATTTAGTAATTATAGGCGCTGGTCCAATTGGAATGTATGCAGGCATACTTGCTAGTTTACATAATTTAGATGCTTTGATAATTGAAAGTCAAGATAATGTAGGAGGCCAATTAACATCTTTATATCCTGAAAAGAATATAATAGATTTACCCGGATTTGATAAAATAACCGCTAAAGGATTTATTGATAAATTAATAAATCAATATAATTCTTTAAATATAAAACCAAAATTATTATTAAATGAAGAAGTGAAAAATTTTATTAAAAATAATGATAGTTATAAAGTTATTACTTCAAAGCAAGAAATAGATACAAAATGCATTCTTTTAGCAACTGGTATGGGCGTTTTTTCGCCAAGGAAAATTGGTTTAGAAAATGAAAATAATTTTAATAATATTATCTATTCATTAAAAGATAAATCGCAATATAAAGATAAAAAGGTAGCTATTCTTGGTGGAGGTGATTCTGCAGTTGATTGGGCATTAATGTTAAGTGATATTGCAAAACAAGTATATATTATACATAGACGAAATGAATTTAGAGCTCAATCATCTTCAGTTGAAATGTTAGATAAAAAAGGTGTTAATAAACTAACTCCATATAATGTTACAAAACTTAATGGCTCAAATAATGTTAAATCTATTGAAATAACAAATTTAAATGGTGAAGTAAAAGAAATAGAAGTAGATGCTGTTTTTGTTAATTATGGTATGATACCTTCACCAACATTCTTCCCTATAGAAAAAGAAGGTAACACAATAAAAGTAGGAGATTATTATCAAACTTCAGCAGAAAATGTTTTCGCAGTTGGTAACATTATTAACTACAAAGGTAAAGTAAAAAATATTACATGTGGATTAGGAGAAGTTGTTGTAGCAATAACAAAAATAGATCAAATTATTCATCCAAACAAAAACATTCCTGTTCATTTTTAAAAATGAGGAATGTCTTGTTTATTATTAATTTCATCGAATAGTATTTGATAATTTAAGATTTTTTCATCTTGAAATGGAAAAATCTTTTTTTCCATCAAATATCTTATATTTTTGTAAGAATGTTTGCAAATTATATCCAAATCATCAGAATATTGATATTTTCTTTTATGATATTCATATTCTTTTTCATCTAAACCAATAATTTGTTGATCAGGCAGTAATTTTAAATCTAAATCATAATCAATATATTTAATTACTCCATTATCTATAATAGATGGAGAAGCAATATTACAATAATAAAAAACATCTTTATCTCTAATCATAGCAATAATATTAAACCATTCTTTATAAAAGAAAATGCTTACCGCAGGTTCTTTTGTATACCAAATACGACCATCTGATTCAATTACTCTATTTGTTTTAGATGCCACGACAATGTAATCATCAGTTTTTTCAAGTACCATCGCATGGTCCCATGTTCTATGCAATTTAGAATCATGTTTAAAACTTTGAACTCTAATCCAAGTTCCTATTTCAATTTCTTTCATAAATCCACCTCTAATATTATAATAAATCAACAATTTTTAAGACATTATCAAAATATTGCTTTAATAAATTAAAATTCTTATTATCAATTTTATTATTTGGATCAATATCTACTAAGGAATTGCTTGTATTCATTAAAACATATAAATTATCATCATCAATAATAAAACAGAAATTTTTTATACTTTCATCTATTTTTATATCATCTAATATAGTTTTCATTTTTTTATCAAAAATACGATTTATTGATATTTCATCAATATGATGGCTATAATATATGTCAGTATTTTCAAAATTAACCAAACCATTTTTTCTTATACCATTATAAGAAATATCTAATTTATTTTCTTTACATAATTCACATACTATTTTTCCATCATATTTTTTTTGTAATTTTATTTGGAAAAATTTTCCACAAAAATACATTTTAGTTTTATTTTTATACGCTACTAAAGAGAATGTTTTAAATTTATTATCTTTATAATAACCCTCTACAAGATTATTAGTTTCAAATATAGAATCATTTATAAAAATATTTTTTTCATTTATTTCATTATTATCAATTTTATAAAATGGATCATATGTTATTTTATCTATATATTTAGAAGAAAAAATAATACTACGTTCATATTCTCTATAATGATTAACAAACTTTTCAACAATAGCAAACTTTCTCTTACGGCTATATTTCGAATAAATAAATAAACAAACAAATAATACGATAATACCTATAAATGTATACAAAATGTATTGAGATTTATTGGTTAATAAAAATAAAGAAAGAAACATTAACATAATAAATAATGAAGTAATAATAATTTGTGTTATTTTAAACTTTTGCAATTCTTCTTTAAATGTTATTCTACTATTTTCTAAGGAATTTATATTATTAGTATCTTTTTCTGATTCATTTAAAACATCATTATTTTCGTCATTTTTTTTAATTTTTAAATTTACTTTCATATTCAGTTTCCTTTCAATGTATCTAATATATTTTACAATATTATTATCAACAAGTCATATTTTTTTAATAACATTCATAACTTAATTTGTATGAAAGGAAATCAATTATGGAAAAAATGACTCCACCTCCAAATTATTATGGTGCACCTTACCCACAAAATACTTCACCTCAATTTCAAACTAATTCAAATCAATATCCCAATTCAAATTATCAAGCAAATCAAGAACAATCTTATAATAACAATACATTAAATGATCAAAGTTCAAATACTTATGATAGTATAACAGAAAGTGTTAAAAACACTGATCATTTATTTGAAGTATTTAAAACATACATTTCTAAAAATATTGGTAGAAGAGTACAAGTCTATGCTTCTTTTACAGATTCAACAAAATGGCATGATGTTGTTTTTGATGGAATACTAGTTTCAATAGCGGACGATTTTATGATAGTAAAAACTAGTGATAATAAATATGATTTAATATCTAGAATTTATGTTGATTATATAAGTTTCTTCGATAACTAAAAAAACCATATGAACAAGCTACATATTAGTTATGTTCATATGGTTTTTTTATTTTTTATATTTTCTTCTAATTAGATTCCTTTTTTTAATATTCTCTTTTTTTAAATTATCATTAATATTACTATTTATTTGCAAATATTTTTTTCTAGCATTTTTAAATCTATTATCATCTGTAAATTTTCTTTTAATATTAATAGGTTTAATATTTTTCTTATTTTCACTTTTTTTAACTATTATTTCTTTAGGTTCTATTTTTTCTTCGATAATTTCATTTTCTTCTACTTTAATAGGTGTTTCACTATTTTGATTATCTTTATCAATTTCATTAATATTATTTATATTTGAATAAATCAACTCTTCGTGTTCTTCATATTCTTCTTCAACTTCTATTTGAGTTTCTAAAAGACTATCATTAATAAATGATAAATCAGAAAGTTCAGGAGAATACTTTTCAAAAAATGGCATTACATCTTCTTCATAATCATCATATTCTTCTTCAACTTCCACGAAAGGTTCTTTATCTAAAACAATATCAACATCTTCATCATTAATAAATATTGGAATTTTTCTTTCGACTGGTTCTTCGTCTTCTACGCTATTACTAACAATACCTAAATCTGTAACACCTGTTGAAATATCATCAATATATTCAGCTTCTTTAATTCTATTTTTATAATTATATTCTGAATTCTTTTCTTCTATTAAAGATATTGAAGATGCATCTTCATAAATAGAATTATATTTTACATCTTCTCCAACAAATTCTTCAGCTTTAGATGATATTCTTTTTTCGGATTTTAATTTTGCTTTAAGCTCAAGTTTTTCCATTTTAGTAATGTATTTCTTTTTTGCTTTATAAGCTCGTATTTTTGCAGAACGTTTATGATTAAGTTTACTCGCAATAAGAACACATGCACTCCAAGTAACAAAAAGTAAAAAGATAATTATTAAAAATAAAATATATTCAATACTATCAAGTTTAACGATTTCAATCGTTTTATTAAAAAAGATAATATAGTTATAAAATATAGCCTCTATTACATTAACAATATCAGGATGAATGCTATTTAAAAAAGGTCTTATTTCACGAGAATAAATATCAAAATACCCTTCTCGATAGTTATCATTTAAACATATAGTTCTATCAAATCTAACTACTATTAAAATAAAGATAATAAATATAGGGATTAAATATGAAAGCATTCCTTTAAATGAAAACTTTCTTTCAAAAAGCCTATAATCAAATCTATTTTTTTCTTCTTCAGATAAAGAATATCTATCTAGTTTTATATTCTTAAGTTTTTTTCTTCTAATAGAAGTAAATACACTATCTAAAATTAAAACTATAATACAATAAATCATTGTAACTATAAAATTCAATATTATTGATGATAGCATATTAATAATTCTTGAAGATAAACTACTTATCATGTTTAAATTAAAAATATTAGAAACTATATTTAATATGGATTTATAAAAATCCCATAAATTAACAAGAAATAATACATTATTTCTAAAATATTCACCAAAACTTGGAACTAAAAATAAAATCATTAAAATAAATTGTGCTAAATAAAACAACAATAATCCAATAATCCTTTTCATATTATTTAAGCTCCTTTCTTAAAGTATATCATAATTACATTATTTAAAACAACATAGCATTTTAAAAAAATAAACAACTTTATTTATATTTTAGAGTTGTTTCATTAAAGAAATAACTAAGTATTGCTTTATATATTAAATAATTAAAGCAATAAATTCGAACACAAATAAAATATTAAATCTGCAAATATTATTACATATTTAGTAATATTTGCAGATTATCAAAATATAAAATACGCAATTTTTGCATAAAATATTTTTTTTATAACAAGCAATTTCTGCGTATATAATTAATATTTTATTTAAT
>CAYVZF010000005.1:0-44134 GCA_964456095.1 uncultured Erysipelotrichaceae bacterium | reverse complement strand
AGATATATGACATGCCCGTCACACTATTAAAAATCTTCTACATATCTTAAAATAAGAATATTGTAGAAGATTTATTTTTTTATTTATTTAATTCATTTAAAGCATTTCTATACTCTTCTAATTCTTTTTTATTCGCGTATACAAAATGTCCTTTTTCAATTTCAACAAATTCAGGAGTATCTAAACTATAATCATGAATGCTATCATCATAAACAACAATCTTTTTATTTCTTTCTAACTTTGGATCTGGTAATGGAATCGCAGTTAATAAAGATTTTGTATATGGATGTAATGGAGCTTCAAATAATCTATTTGCAGGAGCAACTTCAACAATTCTACCATGATAAATGACCGCGATTCTATCTGAAATATATTTAACAACAGATAAATCATGCGCAATAAAGAGAACTGTCATTTTCTTTTCTACTTGGAATTTTCTAATCAAATTAAGAACTTGAGCTCTAATAGAAACATCTAAAGCACTAATAGGTTCATCAGCGATAACAAGTTCAGGATTCATGATAACTGAACGAGCAATACCTATTCTTTGTCTTTGACCACCTGAGAATTCATGAGGGAATCTAGATAAATGTTCACTACGTAATCCAACTTCAGTAATTGCATTACTAACTTTTTCTAATCTATCTTTTTCATCTTCGAACATATGAAATGCACGAATACCTTCAGAAACGATATAGTCAACATTACTTCTATCATTTAAACAAGCAGATGGATCTTGGAAAATCATTTGAATTTTCTTTTTTAATTTTCTTTTATCATTATAACTAAGTTTACCAGATATTCTTTCTCCATTATATGTAATTATCCCGCCTTGTGTAGGAATAATTCTCATAATTGCCCTACCAATTGTAGTTTTACCAGAACCAGATTCTCCAACTAAACCAAGGATTTCTCCTTGATAAATATCCAAATTTAAATCTTTAACAATAGGAAAGAATTCATTTTTGTTATAAAAACCAATTTGAACATCTCTCATTTGAACTAAAGCTTTTTTAGAACAATCCTTTTCCATGTTTTGAAAATTATAATATTTATTATTATTTTTACTTTCTTTAGGACTATTCTTTCTAATATTAAGTTTTATATCAACTGTAAATTTATCTTTTAAAGGAGTTTTAATAATTTTATTGTCCATAAATGTTATTCTCCTTTCTCATTTGCATCAACTTTTGATGAAGCAATTTTCTTTGATAATTCTTTTACAACAGTAGGTGGCTCAACTTTTGGTGCTTTTTCATCAAGAAGCCATGTTTTTGCATAGTGTGTATCACTTACTTTAAACATAGGTGGTTCTTTAATAAAATCTATCTTTAATGCATACTCGTTTCTTGGAGCAAAAGCATCTCCTTGAATATCACCTATAAATGAAGGTGGATTACCATGAATGTATTTTAAATCTTCACCATCTTTTGCAAGTTGAGGAAGCGATGATAAAAGCGCCCATGTATATGGATGTTTTGGAGTATAGAATATATCTTCAACTGTACCATATTCAACTATTTGTCCACCATACATAACTGCAACTCTATCAGCAACACCTGCGACAACACCTAAATCGTGCGTAATAAATATAGTTGTAAAATGTTCTTCTCTTTGTAATTCTTTAATTAATTCTAATATTTGTGTTTGAACAGTAACATCTAATGCTGTTGTTGGTTCATCACAAATAAGAACATCAGGATTACAAGCAAGAGCAATTGCAATAACAACTCTTTGTCTCATACCTCCAGAATACATAAAAGGATAATCTTTAATTCGTTGCTCGGGATTAGGGATTTTAACACGTCTTAATAAATCAATCGCAGCTTGTTTAGCTTCTTTACGATTCATTCCCCTATGAAGTCTTAAAACTTCCATAATTTGAGTTCCAATTTTAAGCAAAGGATTTAATGAAGTCATCGGATCTTGAAATATCGTTGCAATCTTTTTCCCACGAATATGAAGCCATTCTTTATTAGAAGAAAATTTAGCAAGATTTTCACCTTGGAAAAATATATCACCATTTGATATGAATCCATTTTCCTCTAACATACCAGTGAATGTCTTTGTAAAAACTGATTTGCCAGAGCCAGATTCTCCAACAATAGCAAATGTCTCACCTTTTTTAATATCTATAGATACATTACGAATAACATTCATTCTTTTTCCATGAGACATAAAACTTACAGATAAGTTTCTTACTGAGATTTCAGTATCTAGTGGAATATCGTTAGGAATAATTGTAGAATTAACATTTTTTTCTTTTTTCATATTCAACAACTCCTTTATCTATGTTTCTTTGGATCTGTCGCATCCGCTAGAGCAAGTCCAAAATAGAAGAACGAAAGTGTAATCAATATCATTATCGCAGATGGAATAATAATAGTATGTGGCTTATATGTTAATGCTCTTTGTAAATTCTGCTTATTAAACGCTTCATTTAACACACTTCCTAATGAATAATGACCACTTGGAAGAGCGAGTGCTCCAAAAAAGATTAAACTAACTTCTGTTGATATACTAGCGGGAATATAATCAACAACTATTTGAGCAATAATTGATACTAAGCTAGGTAATAAATTGTGAGTAATAATTGTTAAAGGACTACTACCTAAACATTCAGAAGCAACATTGAATTCTCTATTTCTAATGATAATAATTTGATTTCTCATTGTAGAGGCAAGTCCCATCCAACCAAACATTGTCATAATTAAAACAGAATTCCAAAATGCATTATAAATGCTATCACCCGAACTAGGTAACATCTTAATAACTAAAATATAAATAAGGAGTGAAGGAATATTAGAAATAACATTAGAAATTTCAATCATTATAGGATCTAATTTTCTAACATATCCCCATAATCCACCGACAACAAGACCAACAGCAACATTAATAAGTGAGGAAACAGCCGCAAGAAGTAATGAAAATCTTGAGCCTTCCCAAATCATTGTCCATAAATCTCTACCATTATAAGCAGTACCAAATGGGAAAAAGACAGTACCAACTTTTTTATTAACATAATAAGATGTAAAAGGATCTAATGCTTCTAATGCACCATTAACTCTAATAATACCATTATATGTATGAATCATTGGTCCAAAAATAGTAAATAAAATAATTATTAAAACAATAATCACACATAGTATTGCCATTTTATTCTTTAATAATTGTCTTAAAACTGATTTCCAATATGAATATGGAGCAGTTTCTAATTTATCCATATTCTCTTCAGATATACCTACAACCTCAAATAAGGAATCATCAATTTCGATTACTTCATTTAATTCAGGTATTGTATTTAAATCTCTAACCATAATTGACACCTCCTAATTTGAACTTTCAAAACTAATTCTAGGATCCATAATTGCCATAGTAATATCTGCAATTAAATATGAAACGACTGATATTATCGCAGAAACAACAACAACACCTTGAATAACCATAAAGTCATTTGAACTTAAACTTTCAACAAGCATTCCACCAAATCCAGGAATTCCAAATAAATTTTCAATAAAATATGAACCAAATAAACATGAAATAAACGCTGTAGAAAGTCCTCTAGAAAGAGGTACAATTGCATTTCTTAAAACATGTTTAAACATTATTTTATTTTCAGACAAACCTTTAGCACGAGCATATTTTACATAGTCAGAATTAATTTCATCAAGCATATATCTTCTTACCCAATATGCAATTCCAGCGATTCCAGCGAATGCAGAAGTTACTGCAGGTGCAATCCAAGTAATAGCATTTTGACTATTCCAACTTGTTAAATTTAAATTTATTCCAGATCTACCTAAAAAATTATCAAATTTATAGAATAATGTAAAAAATAAATAATAATATAAAAGTCCAGGTACAGCCGTAACAAAAATAACGTAAGCTTTACCAATTTTATCAACTAATTTATCTTGATATTTTGCCATTAGTATACCTAAAGGATAACCTATAACTATTTGAATAATTGTTGCAATTGCACCCCATTTAAATGAAACAGGCATTTTATTTAGCATATCATTCCAAATTAATGGTTCAGCATTATTTTTAATTTTTTGTCCAAAATAAACGATAACAAAATCATAAGTATAGTAGTTAGGATCGGTAGGCTCAACTGTTGGATTAGTATAAACAATATTTTTAGGTATAGGTAAAATATTATATAAATATTCAAAGAATTGAACTATTAAAGGTTTATTTAAACCAACACTTGCTATTAAAGTATTACACGCTCTCTCTCTTTGTTCACCGTACCATGAAGATGGAAGTTCTGAACAATAAAGAGTTTCTAAATCTTGCATACGTATCAAGCAAAAAGTAATAGCTAATGCAACAACAATTGAAAAAGTTGCACTTGCAATACGTTTTAAAGAATAAACAAATAATGGATTAGTAATAAATCTTTTGAATTTATTATTGGAATTTTTCATAATTACTTTTTTATTAACTAAAACTATAAAGACAATTAATAAAACTAATAAAGCAATAATAGAATAACTAATAGTAAATTCAAAAGAATGATCATTAGAAGTCGCCATTAATGTTATTAAACTACTAAAATTCATTTTTTAATTTCCCCTTTTGAAATTTCATACAAAAATCTAGTCATCTAGACTCTTATATAATATTTTAATATTATTACTACCTAATTTCAATGTAAAAATTCAATTAAGAGAAATAAAACAAGCGCATTATACATATATTTTACAAATTAACTAAAACAATTAAAAATGGATGTTAAACCAATATAAAGTCTAACACCCATATTATTTTATTTAGATGAATTTTCTTTTTCTTTTAACCATTCTTCTCTTAGTGCTTTACGCTCACAAGATGATAATGGTTCATTTAAGATTTCCATTCCTTTTAATTTTTCGCCTGATAAACCATATCCTGCACGAGGAGATCTATAAGGAATAAAGTTAGAAATAGAACATGAATAACCTTGACCTGATTGATAAAGTGGTTTAATTAAAGCCATTTCTTCAAGCATATATATTTCAGCATCTGCAAAAGCTTCATATCTTTGAACTTTCTTTTCTGATGATGATGATACAATTGCATTCGCGTCATTTACCATTTTGCCATATGTATCCAATTTTTCTTGTGTTTCAGCTGATATTTTAGCACCCTTTTCAGGAATTCCAATATAATCAGCTAAGTCTCCACCTTGAACTAGAGTGTGTGCATAAGTCATTGGATCACCATAGTCAGGTCCCCAACCAGAGATAAATAAAGTATAATCTTTTGCATTTGAAACTGTTAAATAGTTTTGAGTTGTTAATATATTACTATTTGCAACTAATTGAACTTTAATATCATTTTTATTACAAACTTTTAAACCATCATTTTCAAAATTTTCATAATCTTCATTAATAACACAACCATTTAATCTTTCATTTGTAGCTTCAATAAATAATGCATCAAAATCTCTTGTTGTTGTATCACCATAGAAACCTGTATATTCAATTTGAATTGGATAGTCTAATTTAACACCCTCTGCTTCAATTTTTGCAAGTGCTTCATTAACTTGCGCAACAGATTCTTCAAGAGAAATCATATTAACTTTTCCAGCACCTAACACTTCATTTGCTTCAGTAGTTGTTACATCATGTTTTTTAGCATATGATTCTAATAAATAATCAAAATAATCTTTTCCTGAATCATCACTAATGAAGTTTCTAGGAACATACGTATTAATTTGTTCTTGTTGTTGTTCGATAATATCTTGACCATTACGAGCATTATATACTCCTAAATCCAATGCATCAAATATAGCATCACGGAAATATGAGAATTGAATTGCTTTATTAGTGTTTGAAATCTCACGAGCACTTAATTTAGAGAATCCAGATGGATTATTTGTTGGTCTATTTAAATTGAAATAGAACATAAATGAAGAATCAACATTTTGATTTTCTTGAGAATATGTTAATTCATGATGAGGATCTTGAATATTACCTTTTCCATCAACACCTTTTACATATTTAGCCCAACCTTCTTGGTCAAATGATGTTAATGTAAATCCATCAATTTTACCTGCTTCATATTCTTCTCTAGCATATGACATAGGAAGATTTTCACCAATTTTTCTATAAGAAACTTTTTCTATAGTTACATTATCTTTATCCCAATACGATTCATTTTTTTCATATTCTAATTGAGTATCATTTCTAGTAACTAATCTATACGCTCCATTATATAAGATTGTATTTCTAGTACCAAAATCATTGAAATTGTCTGAATAAAATTGTTCATTAAGTGGTAAGAATGGTAAATAAGTAAGCATTGTTGGGAAATAATCCGCTGCTTGTGTTAACTTGTATGTGATTTTATTACCATCAACCACAACACCAACTTGTTCAAAATTTAATAAAGATCTCAAATCTTCTTCAGTTGCATTTTTATCAATATAACCTTTACTAGCAAGACCAGATATTGTTTGTCTTACTCTAACACTTTCAGATGAAACAGAAGCATATTCGATATAATAAAGATTTGTAGCTTCAACAAATTCTTCAGCTCCATCAATTACAAGAAGTGGAAGATACGCTGATTCAGATGCTGTTTTTGAGTTTAAAACTACTTTTAAAATAGTTTTAAAATCTTCGGCTTTAACATCCGCATAATATGTTCCATCTGCTGTAACCCAAGTTGAATGTTTTGATGAATCAAGTTCAAAAGTCCATTCTGTATATTCTTCATTTGGAGTACCAGTATTTGTAGCTAAACAAGGTACTAAATTACCAAAACGATCGTGTTCTACAAGACCATCAACAAAATTAGCAATATGCTTACCATTTTCAGCTTGCATAGTTTTAGCATAATTTAATGTTGTTGGTAAAGAAGATAAATATGTAGAATATTCTGTTTTTCTTTCTTTTCCTTCCAAAGAAGCGTAACCAAAATTTTCATCACATGATGCAGGATTCCACTCAGTCTCACTATTTACAGTTTCACTATTTATAGTTGTTTCACCGCATCCTACTAATACACCAATAACGCTTAAAAGAAGGAGCAATTTTTTTTGTTTCATAAAAAACCTCCTCAAGCAAAAATAAATGCTTGTTATAATAATACTATTTCCCATTTTTTTAGTCAAATAATATCGTTTCTTTTTGAAATTTTATAATTTATTAAAAAAAGCCTATTTCTAGGCATTATAGATATTTTTTCATAAAAAAATTATTGAATTATTTTAAAACGTAAAAATACAAAACACTAATTAACAAAGTAATTATTGATGCACTTATAAGTGGAAATCTATATAAAAACATTTTGTCTTTTATTTCTTTTGGTAATTCTTCTGCATATTTAGCTGTTTCTTTTCTATATTTAAACTCATAATTATTAGGAACCATCCATCCAATTAATAAATAAATTAGCCCAAATAATGTAGTTACATAAGAAGCACTAAAAGCAGTAATACCTTTAATATTTAAATAATAAAAAACTAATGTTACAACATTTGCAATTACAAGTAACGCAATTAACCACATCCATTGTTTAAAACTAACTCTTTTTATCATCAATATCTCCTTTATAAATTGCAATTTTATGCAAATCTTGTGAAATAAAATAACATAAGTGCGTTGATAAAATGCCAATATTAATAAATGCTACATCAAAGTCATATACCATTATTTTCATTTTTAATAAATCATATTCTTCAACCCAATTATTACTTGATAATATGTCATCAACATTAACAAAAATAACATTAACATTTTCAAGTCCAATATCTTTTTTTGATGATGTTACATATATTACTTTTTTACCAAGTAAAACATAATTGTATTTAGATAAATCATCAAGCGCAGATACGTCAATTAACTCAGCATCACTATTAGATTTTTCATAAATTATTCTGTTATTATTAACGCTAGTAGAATTACTTGTATCAATGATTAGTCCATCAGCATAATGATATGCAACACCAATTAATTTACTTAAAAAAACAAAAATATCTTTATCAAAAAAATATTTAGAAGAAAAATCATATTCTACGGAAGAATTATTTAAATAAAACAATAAAATTTCTTCTTCTAAAGATGAAAGCTTAATAAAATAACAAGCTCTAGAAGAATAAATGTAGTCTTGCAATATAGAAATTGACTCCTCTATAAATACTTCTTTTTTTTCAATAATGTCATATTTATTTTTCATAATCATCTAATCTTACCGTATTTTTCATTTTCTCTATCAATATCACGGTTTTTTTCAGTTTCACGTTTATCAAATAATTTTTTACCTTTTGCTAATGCTATTTCAAGCTTAGCTCTTCCATTTACAAAATAAACCTTGGTACATATTAAAGTGTACCCTTTTTCTTTTGTTTTAGAAATAAGTTTTAATATTTCTTTCTTATGAAGCAATAATTTTCTTGTTCTAGTTGCTTCATGATTAAAAATATTTCCTTTATCATATGGTGAAATATGCATACCTAATATAAAAACTTCGTTATTTTTAATAGTTATATATGAATCATTTAAAGAACACCCATTTACTCTTAATGATTTAATCTCCGTTCCTTTTAAAACTATACCAGCTTCTATAAAATCAGAAAGAAAGTATTCAAAAAAAGCTTTTTTATTATTTGCTATGATTTTTCTTTCTTCTGACATTTTTATGTCCACCTTTCTTATTTATCATTTTACTTCTTTTATCTTCGTTTATCAAAGAAAAAGTGATTTTTGCTTTTTCTATATCAACCAATAGTAATCTTACATTAATTGTATCACCTAATTTATATGTTTTACCTTTTGATGACGCCATAAAAATATCAGGTCTAAATTCAAAATATCCAGTCATATTTTCAAATGGTAAATAACCTTCTATTCCGTTATCTAATTCAACAAACATTCCATTAGATGTCATGGATATAATTTTACCCATATATTTATTACCAATGAAGTTTCTCATGTATTTTGCTGATAATAAATCATCAATAGTTCTTTCAATAGTTTGTGCTCTTTTTTCTCTAATAGAAGTATTTTCACCATGAAATAATAATTCTTTAAATATTATATCATCACTCTTTTTTTCACCAATATTAAATATATAATAATCAATTAATCTATGTACTAATAAATCAGGATATCTTCTAATAGGAGAAGTAAAATGTGTGTAGTTTTGTAATGCTAATCCGAAATGACCTTTGTTATAAGGTGAATATCTTGCTTTAGCCATAGCTCTTAATAAGTATGAAGATAATATAGTTTTTTTATTATTATCAATACTATTTAGATGCATTTGTAATTCATATGGTGTAACTGTTAATGAATCAAATGAACATGGATATCCCATAATTGAAGATAATCTTTTAAAGTCATCCATTTTTTTTGCTTTTGGATTTTCATGAATTCTATATAAAAATGGAAGTTTTTTATCATCAATTATCGTTGCAATTATTTCATTTGCTTGAATCATTAAATCCTCTATTAAGAGTTCGCCAACATCTTGTGTTCTTTTAGAAACACTTTTTACACTACCATCTTCATAAAGTTCAAATTTTAATTCATTAGATTCAACATCTACTGCGCCCAAACTTTCTCTTTTGTTCCTAATAATTGTTGCTACTTCTTTTAAAAGAGGTATCATTTTATTTACCTTTTTAGGCAATGAATTATCGATAACGTTATCATTTAATAATTTATTTACATATGAATATGTTAATCTAGCGCTACTATTAATAACTCCCTTATGAATTGATTTAGATACAATATTACCATCTCTATCAATAGAAAAAAGTACAGATTGAACTAATCTATCTACATTTGGATTTAATGAACATATTCCATTTGATAATTCAAAAGGAAGCATTGGAACTACTCTATCAGAAGCATAAATAGATGTAGATCTTAATTCTGCTTCTTTATCAATAAAACTATTCTCTTTAACATAATGTGAAACATCTGCAATATGAACACCAACATGATATAATCCATTTATGTATTGTACTTCAACCGCATCATCAAAATCTTTTGCATCATCACCATCTATTGTTACAATAGTTCTATCTCTAAAATCTGTTCTTCCTATTATTTCTTCTTGAGAAACTTTATCTGGAATTGTTTTAACTTCATCTAAAACTGTTTTAGGGAATTTTAAAGGAGCATTGTTATTTAAAATAATTCTAGAAATATCTATTCCTGGATCACTTTTTAAGCCTAACACTTCAATAGGTGTAACAATACAATGTGAGTGCATATATTTTTCTATTTTAGCGATAATAATGGAATGAGGAATTAAAGAAATATTTGATTTTTTAATTATAAAACTATAATCATTCAAACAAATGTCTTTAACATCAAGATAAAATGTGCCCTTAATTATTTTTAATTCACCAACAACTTCTTCTCTTGCTCTTTTTATAATGTCAACAACTTCATATCTATCATCATAAGCATCATTGATTTTTCTAATATACACTAAATCATCTAAAAATGCACAATTTAAATTATATTTAGATATGTAGAAATCATCTTCACCAATTGTTGCAAATGCAAAATAATCTTTTATTGATGTAATTTTTGCTAAATAAATATTAAAAAAAGATGGTGTAGCATATTTATTCCTATAATAAATCACTTCACCAGAATTAACTAATTCATCAAGTAATAAAGTAACATCTAAAGAAAATAATTTAATTAATTCATCTTTAGAGTATTTATTCTTATTTAATACCTCTAACAATTTTTCTTTCATCTATTAATTCCTTCTCTAAAAAAAAGAGAGCCATCACTGACTCTTAAAAATACTTTACAATCAAGGTTACAATGAAGAATAATATTCCCATTCCTAATGTCATTAAAGACACAATACGTTCAGAACCTCTTTCCTTTGTTCTAGCAAAGATGTTCATTTTACTACCACCTGTAATAGCGCCACTAGCACCATCAGATTTACCACCTTGAAGGAGCGACAAAACAATCAGTCCAACCGAAATAATGACTAATACAATTTCCATAATCCTACGTCCTCCTTTGAATCTTTAATATAATACACTATTTTAAAAAAAAATACAAAGTATTATAATTATTTTTATTCATTTAATGCTTTTTTTGGCACTTCATGACAATGTCTACACCTAGGTTCATACATTTGTGAAGCTCCAACAATAATAATTGGATCATCATATGACGCTGGTTTACCATTAACAATTCTTTGAGTTCTAGTTCCAGGTGCACCACATTTAACGCATATCGCGGATAATTTAGTAATTATTTCAGCTTTTGCCATTAATAAAGCAGTAATAATAAAAGGTTCGCCTTTAAAATCAGAATCCAATCCTCCTACAATTACTCTATATCCTTTATCCGCTAAATCGGAACATACATCTACAATTTTTTCATCTAAGAATTGAACTTCATCGATAATAACCGCATTAATATCATTGCTAATATATCTATATATATCACTAGAACAAGTAATATTAATTGATTTTGTTTTTCTATTATTATGAGAAACTATCTCATTTTCTGAATATCTATTGTCAATACTTGGTTTAAAACAAATAAATTTTTGATGAGCATATTCCATTCTTTTAACTCTACGAATTAACTCTTCACTTTTTCCTGCAAACATAGGACCACATATTACTTCTATCCATCCTGGATTTCTATTTTCTAATACCATTTTTAACACCCTAAGATATTATATATATATTAAAAAAGGAAAAAAAGAAAAGGTTAAAAAAAAGTGAATCTCAACTAGAAGACCCACTTTATTTTTACTTATTATTCATCAAGATTTAAGAAATCAATAACATTATCTGATTCAGTTACTTTTTCTTCTTCAAAACTTTCTTCTAAATCATTGAATATTATTTCTTCTTCTGTTTTTTCCTCAACAATTTCATGCTTACCATATTCTTCACCAGCAGGAATTAGTTTACCTATCATAACATTTTCCTTTAATCCATGAAGAGTATCGATTTTACCTTTACATGCAGCATCTGTAAGAACTTTTGTAGTTTCTTGGAATGACGCACTAGATAAGAATGATTCTGTATCAAGCGCCGCTTTAGTAATACCTAAAATAATTGGGAAAGCAACAGCAGGACGTTTTCCTTCTTTAAGTGCTTGAGCATTCATTTCAGTGAACTTTAATACACCAATACGAGTACCTGGAAGCATTGAAGTATCACCTGCATCAACAACAGTCATCTTTCTTAACATTTGACGTACAATAACTTCAATATGTTTATCAGAAATATCAATACCTTGAGAACGATATACTTTTTGTACTTCTTGAACAATATATTTTTGTACTGCAGCAGTATCAGAAACAGTTAGAAGTTCTTTTGGATTAATTGCACCTTTTGTTAAAGCTTGTCCATTAACAACTTCATCGCCTTCTTTGACAATAACATGAGCACCAATAACAGTTGTATATGATTTACTTTCTAAATCATTTGTAATTGTGATTGTTGATTTATTCTTTTCATCAACTTTAATTGATGAAACTTTACCTTTGATTTCGGAAATAATTGATTCACCTTTAGGTTTACGTGCTTCAAATAATTCTTGAACACGAGGAAGACCTTGAGTAATATCACTACCTGCAACACCACCTGTATGGAAAGTACGCATTGTTAATTGTGTACCAGGTTCACCAATAGATTGAGCAGCCATAATACCAACAGCTTCACCGATTGAAACAACTTTACCAGTTGCTAAGTTTCTACCATAACAATGTATACATACACCATCACGAGTTTCACAACCGAATAATGTACGGATTTCAACACGTTTAATGCCAGATGCAACTACTTTTTCAGCCATTTCTTCATCCATTAAAGTATTTGAAGGAACAATAACTTCTCCTGTTTCAGGATGAATAATATCATGTAAGCTATATCTACCAACTAAACGATCCTCTAATTTAACAATAGGAGTTTGTTCACCTGGTTCTTTAATTTCTTCAACCCAAGTACCATGATCAGTTCCACAGTCAACTTCTCTAATAATAACATCATGAGAAACATCAACTAAACGTCTTGTTAAATAACCTGAGTCAGCAGTTTTTAAAGCAGTATCAGCGCCACCTTTACGAGCACCATGAGTAGCAATAAAGAATTCGGAAACAGAAAGTCCTTCACGGAAACAAGACTTAATTGGAAGTTCAATAGTATCACCAGAAGGATTTGCCATAAGTCCACGCATACCTGCAAGTTGAACAAAGTTAGATAAATTACCACGAGCACCAGAATCTTGCATCATGTAGATTGGGTTTCTAGTATCGTTTTTAAGTTCTTTATCAAGAATTGCGGTAACTTGGTCTTTTACATTAGTCCAAACATCACAAACTTTTTCATGACGTTCTTTATCAGTTAAAATGCCTCTTCTATATAAACGAGATATCTTTTCAACTTCTTTATCACCTTCAACAAGTAATTTTTCTTTACCTTCAATATTAACAACGTCTGCTAGAGAGACAGTAATACCTGCGACTGTAGAATATTTAAATCCTTGGTTCTTTAATTTATCAAGTACTTCTGATGTAGTAGATGATTGATATCTATGGAATACTTCATCAATTATTAATGAAATATGTTTTTTAATAAATGGTTTATTTAAAGGAAGAGAGGCAATATATTCCTTTATATTTGTACCGCGAGGTACAAAGAATTGTATTTGATCTTCAATTAAATTATCAGGACATACTTTTGGATTAACATTCA
Organism: uncultured Erysipelotrichaceae bacterium; assembly: GCA_964456095.1. Classification (GTDB taxonomy): domain Bacteria; phylum Bacillota_I; class Bacilli_A; order RFN20; family CAG-449; genus CANRPC01. Next base: position 30,450 of record CAYVZF010000005.1, on the reverse strand, counting down.
AATATGGAAAATCAGATGGGAAAATTTGGTTAAAAATAAGTTTTCCTACTGTTGTTATCAAATATGAATTATTCATTTCATCAGTAAATCCAGTTTTGTTTAAAGAAGATGCTTTAATAGCAATTCTATTATGTAAATGAATTTGTTTTGTATCATAAGCTAAAATGACTTCATCATAACTTCTAAATACTTTACCTTCACATTCAGCATATAATTCGTACTTTTCTGCTTCATCATTATCACCAATAGCACGTAATTTTTCTGCTTTATTTAAGAAATCTTGTTTAGAAGATTCAAGAGTTAAATAATAGTTACCAAGAATCATATCTTGAGATGGAGTAACAATTGGTTTTCCATCTTTAGGTCCTAAAATGTTATTAGATGCAAGCATTAAAGTAAGTGCTTCTTCTTGTGCTTTTTTAGAAAGTGGTACGTGAACAGCCATTTGGTCGCCATCGAAGTCAGCATTGAATGCTGTACAAACAAGTGGATGTAAACGTATAGCGTGACCTTGTACTAAAATAGGACGGAATGCTTGAATACCAAGTCTATGTAATGTTGGAGCACGGTTTAATAAAACTGGATGTTCTTTAATTACTCTTTCAACTACATCCCATACTTTTTCATCGTAATGGTCAATCATTTTATTTGCTTGTTTATGAGAAGTAGCAATACCTTCTTTTATCATAATAGAGGCAATAAATGGTCTAAATAATTGAACAGCCATTTCTCTTGGTAATCCACATTGATACATTTTTAATGTTGGTCCAACTGCAATAACAGAACGTCCAGAGAAGTCAACACGTTTTCCCAGTAAGTTTTGTCTGAAACGACCTTGTTTACCTTTTAATGATGAAGATAAAGATTTATAAGGTTTTCCACCTGCAGTTAAAACAGGTTTACCTTTTCTACCATTATCAATTAATGTATCGACTGCTTCTTGAAGCATACGTTTTTCATTCATCAAAATAACAGCAGGTGAATTAATTTCAATTAATCTTTTTAAACGTGTATTACGATTAATAACACGCCTATATAAATCATTTAAATCACTTGTTGCAAAACGTCCACCATCAAGTGGTAACATCGGTCTTAAATCTGGTGGAATAACTGGAATAACATCAAGTACCATCCATTCAGGTTTATTATTTGAATTTTTAAAAGCTTCTAATGTTTCAAGTCTTTTAATTAATTTTGTTCTTTTTTGTCCTTGTGTTTCTTTTAATTCTTCTTGAACTTTATTAAATTCGGCATCAATATCAACTTCTGATAAAAGACGTTTAATTGCTTCTGCACCGATACCAAATTCAGAATGTAAAAATCTAGAAATGAATGCTGAAGAATCAAAGAAATTAAATGGTTCAGCAACATTATCAAGTTTATTAATTATTGTTTGAGCAGTTTGAAAATCATTCGTTCCTTCTTCTAATAAAGGTTGAACTTCTTTTTCAATAACATTACGGAAAATTAATCTTCCGCTTCTTTCATCAATAACTTCACTCTTAAATAATATTTCAGAATCACCAGGATTTAAACAAATATGAGATTTAAAATATATAACATCCTCTAATTGTTTTGGAAGGATATCTAAAACTAATCCCATTTTTGATGGAATACCTTTTAAGTACCAAATATGAGCACAAGGTGAAGCGAGTTCAATATGACCCATTCTTTCACGACGTACAGCTTTAGTTGTAACAACAACGTGACATTTATCACATTCTATACCTTTAAAACGTATTTTCTTATATTTACCGCAGTGACATTCATAGTCTTTTGCGGGTCCAAATATTCTTTCGCAAAATAATCCATCTGGTTCAGGTTTTTGAGAACGATAGTTTATTGTTTCAGGTTTTTTTACTTCTCCGTGAGACCATCCTCTAATTTTTTCAGGCGAAGCAAGTCCAATTTGAATAGCTACTAATTTATTAACATCAAACATTATTCTATCCTCCTTAATCTGTATATTCTTCGTCACCAGATAAAACACGAATATCTGAAGTCATTTCTCTAACTGAAGAATTAATTTTACGTGCTTCCATAGCATTTTCTTCAGCTAAATTATCTGTAGAAATTTCATTTCCATCTTCATCTAGAAGTTTTACATCAAGAGCAAGTGATTGTAATTCTTTTTGAAGAACTCTAAATGATTCAGGCATACCAGGTTTTGGTATTTCTCTACCTTTAATGATTGCTTCATATGTTTTAGCTCTACCAACCATATCATCTGATTTAATTGTTAAAATTTCTTGTAAAATATGTGCCGCACCATAAGCTTCAAGTGCCCATACTTCCATTTCACCAAATCTTTGTCCACCATTTTGAGCTTTACCACCAAGTGGTTGTTGTGTGACTAAAGAATATGGTCCAGTTGATCTAGCATGTAATTTATCATCAACCATGTGAACAAGTTTAATCATATACATGACACCAACAGAAATTCTTTCATCAAATCTTTCACCAGTACGTCCATCATAAAGAACAGTTTTACCATCTTTTGACATACCAGCTTTATCCATTAAATCGTAGATTTCTTGATTTGTCATACCATCAAAAACAGGTGTTGCAATCTTAATGCCAAGTTTTTTACATGCCATACCAAGGTGAATTTCAAGAACTTGACCAATATTCATACGTGAAGGAACGCCTAATGGATTTAACATAATATCAACTGGTGTTCCATCTGGTAAGAATGGCATATCTTCAACAGGTAAAATACGTGAGATAACACCTTTATTACCATGACGTCCTGACATTTTGTCACCTTCTGAAATTTTTCTCTTTTGAACAATATATACTTTAATTACTTCATTAACTGAAGGTGGCAATTCAGCACCTTCTTTTCTTGTAAAGTGTTTAACATCTAAAACAATACCTGATCCACCATGTGGAACTCTTAATGAAGAATCTTTTCCATCTTTTGTTTTTTCTGAGAAAATAGCTTGTAATAATTTTTCTTCAGGTGTTGGTTCAGTTTGTCCTTTTGGAGTAATCTTACCAACTAAGATATCTCCTTCTTTAACTTCAGCACCTGGAATAATAATTCCATTTTCGTCAAGATTTGCTTTAGCATCTTCTCCAACAGAAGGAATATCACGAGTTATTTCTTCATCACCAAGTTTTGTTGTACGACATTCAATTGTATGTTCTTCGATATGAATTGAAGTATATACATCATCTTTTACTAATCTTTCTGACATAATTACAGCATCTTCATAGTTATAACCATTCCATGTCATGAATGCAATTGTAACATTTTGTCCTAATGCTAAGTCACCTTGATCCATTGCAGGACCATCTGCGATAATTTGATTTCTTATAACTTTATCGCCACGAGAAACAATAGGTGTTTGATTTATACATGTTCCACCATTACTACGACAGAATTTTTGTAAATGATATACCTTATCTTCACCAGATTCGTTTGTAACAACAATATGTTTAGAATCAACATCTTTTACAATACCTGATTCACGAGCAACAACAGAAGAACCTGAGTCATGAGCAATATTATATTCAAGACCAGTTCCAACGTAAGGAGCATGTGGTTTTAAAAGTGGTAATGCTTGACGTTGCATGTTTGCACCCATAAGAGCACGAGTAGTATCATCGTTTTCTAAGAATGGAATACATGCTGCCGCGATGGAAACAATTTGTTTTGGTGAAACGTCGATATAATCAACATCTTCTTTATTTGCAATAATGTTTTCACCATTATAACGAGCAATAACTTTATCATCTAAAATTTCATGATTATCACCTAAACGTACATTTGCTTGAGCAATAATATGATTTCTTTCTTTATCAGCAGATAAATATTCTGCTTCTTCTGAAACAATTCCTTCACCTTTTTTAACTTTACGATAAGGTGTTTCAATAAAACCATATTCATCAATTTTAGCATAAACAGCTAAATTATTAATCAAACCAATGTTTTGTCCTTCAGGTGTTTCAATAGGACATATTCTACCATAGTGTGAATAGTGAACGTCACGAACAGCAAAAGATGCTCTATCACGAGTAAGTCCTCCAGGGCCTAATGCAGATAATCTTCTTTTATTAGCTAATTCCGCAAGTGGATTAGTTTGATCCATATATTGTGATAATTGAGATGAATTAAAGAATTCTTTAATTGATGATGTTAAAGGTCTAATATTGATAAGTGATTTAGGTGTAATCAAATCTTCTGTAACAATTGACATCTTATCACGAACAGTTCTTTCCATTCTTGAAAGACCAATGCGGAATTGATTTTGAATTAATTCACCAACACAACGGATTCTACGATTTCCTAAGTGGTCAATATCATCTGTTTCGCCAAATCCTTCAATAACGTTCATGAAATATGAAAGTGCCGCGACGATATCAGAAATGACAACATGGCTAACTTCCAAGTTCATATCAGTACCGATAACATTAACAATCTTTTCTTTCTTTTCAGTTGTATATACTTTTACAATATTAACAATATTGTGTGTGTCTAAATTTTCATTTATAGGCAAAGCAACTACGTGAGCACCATTTTCAAAGAATTTTTGTTCTTGTAATTTAACAACCATTTCTTTAGTTAAAAGTGTTCCTTCATCATAAATAATTTCACCTTCAAATGAAACAAGAGGTTCCGCAATTATTCTACCAATCAAACGATTATAAATGCCTAATTTACGATTGAATTTAAATCTACCTGCTGGTCCTAAATCGTATTGTTTATGTTTTTCTTCAAAGAATTTTGCTCTAAAGAATGAACATGCACCTTCCGCTGTAGAAGGTTCACCAGGTCTTAAACGATCATATATTTCTTTTAATGCTTCAGCAGTAGTTAATCTTTCTGGTGAATGTGTTTCTTTTTCTTTGTTAATTGTATTAACTAAACATGGTTCATCACCAAATAATTCAATCAAATAATCATAATCTGTAAAGCCTAATGCACGAAGTAATATTGTTGCAGGCATTTTTCTTAAACGATCTACTCTAACCCAGAGTTGGTCTTTTAAGTCTGCTTCAAATTGAAGCCATGTACCTCTTGCAGGGATTAAATCAGCCCCATATGAATATTTACCTGATTTATTATCAAATGCAGAAGATAAATACGCTCCTGGAGAACGAACGATTTGTGAAACGATTGCTCTTTCAGCACCATTTACAATGAATGTTCCGGAATCTGTCATAAGTGGGAAATCACCCATAAATACATCATGTTCAATTACTTCGCCTGTTTGTTTTGTTAATCTTAATGTTGCCATTAATCTAGCAGAATAAGTTAAATCACGTGTTTTACACTCTAAATAATCATATTTAGGTGTCTCAAAATGACATGAAACATATTGAATAACTAATGTTTCAGACGGATTTTTAATAGGGAAAATATCTTTAAATACTTCATCAAGTCCTTGATCAACTAACCATTTAAATGAGTTAGTTTGAATTTCAACAAGATTTGGAAGTGGAAGAGTACCACTGATCTTGCTGTAATCAATACGATTGTTGTGGAGATATTTTACTCCTTTTACTGCTTCTAAATTTTTGCTCATTGCAATTCCTCCTTTATTTCGGTGTTTGCTTTGACGGAATCATTTTTTATCGCTTCAAATACATAATACCCTTTATCCCGATCGACAAGTGAACAATTTCCAAATACACTTTCGATATATTTTGAAGCGGTATTCGCTCCTTGGTCCTTTCGAATAACGATATAAAGTTTTCCGTGTGGAGCAAGATGATTAAACGCTTCTAAAAACATTTTGTAAATAACTTTTTTACCCGCACGTATTGGCGGATTTGTAATAACAAAATCAAATATTTTATCATCAATTTTAGAAAAAATATCAGATTCAATTATTTCAGCATTATTTACTTTTAATCTGTTCTTGTTTTCACGTGCAAGCATACACGCGCGCGTATTAACATCTACGAGTAAAAAATTTGCTTCTTTATTTAAAAAAGCTAAAGTAAGGCCGATAGTACCATATCCAGCCCCTAAGTCAAGAATATTCCCTTTTAAAGTAACATATTTTGTTATTGCTTTTAAAAGTACAATACTCCCCATGTCGATTTTTCCTTTCGAAAAAACCCCATTATCGGAAATAAAATCAAATTGAGTACCATTAAGAGAAAAAGAAATATTCTTTTTATTGCTTTTAATACTTGAATCATTATCAAAATATTGTCCCAATTTGACCTCCTCCTTAAAGTGAGAAAAACCCACCCCAAAAAAATTGGGGCAGGTTTAATATAAATTTGTACGAAATTAAACTATTTAATTTCGATATCTGCACCTGCTTCAACAAGTGTAGCTTTGTGTCCTTCAGCTTCTGCTGGAGAGATGTTTTCTTTGATATTGCTTGGAGCATTATCAACAAGTTTTTTAGCATCAATTAAAGATAATCCTGTGATAGCTTGTACAGCTTTGATTACTTTAACTTTTGCAGCACCTTCAGCAAGTCCTTTTAATACTAAAGTAACTTCTGATGGTCCTTTTGCTACTTCTTCTTCTTCAGCTGGAGCAGCAGCACCTGCTACAGGAGCAGCAGCTGTAACACCAAATTCATTTTCGATTGCTTTTACTAAATCATTTAATTCAACAACTGTCATTTCTTTAACAGCAGCGATGATTTCTTCAATAGATAATTTTGCCATTTTTAAATCCTCCTTAAATAGTAATGGTTAATTTTGTTTATCAGCAACACATTGAACCGCATAAGCAAGGTTGCGGATCGGTGCTTGTAATACTGAGCAAAGCATAGATAACAATCCTTCTCTGCCTGGTAATTTTGATAATGTGATAATTTCGTCTTTGTTAACGATTTTGCCTTCTGCTAAACCGCCTTTAATAACAAGACTATCGTGTCTTTTTGCAAATTTTGCAATTACTTTTGGACCTTTAATAACATCATCAGAGAAAATTATTGCGTTTGGTCCAGTTAAATATTCATTTAATCCTTCGTGACCTAAATTATCAACAGCACGAGTGACAAGTGAATTTTTATAAACTGTTAATTTTGCACCATCTTTTGCAAGTTGTCTTCTTAAATCAGAGATTTCCGCAACAGATAAGCCACGATATTCAGTAATAATCACAGCACTATGGTTTTTAATTTCTTCCGAAATTTCTGAAACAATATTTTGTTTTGTTTTCAAAACTTGTTCGTTCATATTGACACCTCCTTAGTAAATTTATAGGCAACAATATACAAGAGTTCTACCCATTGCTTATTTAATTACATTAATTTTATGAATAGTACCTCGGTAACATTATTAAGCTAAAGCCGTTACTGTCTATGGTATATTGGAGCTTTTATAATTAATTAGCGACCATCAAATGTAAAATGGATCGCTGGTCCCATAACTGTATGAACGACAGCGTTTTTAATATAAACGCCTTTTACAGATTGTGGACGTACTTTAACGATTGTATCGCATACAACTTTTAAGTTTTCAACGATTTTATCGTTTTCGAATGAAACCTTACCAATTGTTAAATGTAAGTTTCCTTCTTTATCAACACGATATTCGACTTTACCTTTTTTAATTTCTTGAATTGCTTTTGCAATATCCATTGTTACAGTACCTGTTTTTGGGTTTGGCATTAATCCTTTAGGACCTAAAACACGACCCATTTTTCCAAGTTCTCCCATCATATCTGGGGTTGCAACGATTATATCAAAGTCGAACCAGTTTTCTCTTTGAATTTTTTCAAGCATTTCTTTGCCACCGACAAAGTCCGCTCCTGCATTTTTAGCTTCTTCTTCTTTATGAGTGATAGCTAAAATTCTTTTTGTTTTTCCGTTTCCGTTTGGTAGAGTTAATGTACCTCTAATTTGTTGATCAGCTTGTCTAGGATCAACGTTAAGACGGAATGAAACATCAATTGTAGAATCAAATTTAACTGTTGATGTTTCTTTAGCTAATGCGCAAGCTTCTTCTAAAGAATATACTTTTGTAGAATCAACTTTAGCCGCAACAGCTTGATATTTCTTACCTTTCTTTTTCATTTTTCCCTCCTTGTGGTATTAACGGGTTATTCCCTTCCACTTTCTTATTCGTCAATAGTAATGCCCATGTTACGAGCTGAGCCTTCGACGATTTTCATAGCTGCTTCGATATCATTAGCGTTTAAATCAGGCATTTTGTATTCAGCAATTTTTTGTAATTGTGCTTTGCTAATATGTCCAACTTTTGTTGTTTTAGCATTGCTTGATCCTTTGCTAATTCCAGCTTCTTTCTTTAAAAGAATTGTAACTGGTGTTGTTTTGATAACGAAATCAAATGATTTGTCTTCATAAGCTGTAATAATAACTGGAACAACATCTCCAATTCTATCACTTGTTTTTGCGTTGAATTCTGTACAGAACTTAGGCATTACAATACCTGCAGAAGCAAGTTTTGGTCCTGGTTTTGCTTGTCCACCAACGATTTCAAGTTTAACAACTTTTGCGATTTTCTTACTCACGTGACACACCTCCTATAGTTTTTGTCCGTGCTGTGGTTAACGGATGATGATATGAAACATCCTTCCACTGCGCAATTGCATAAGCACTCTAAAAAATGCATAATAAAGCGCTATGCCTTAATAGTTTAATATGGATTAAAAGTAAAAGCAACATTTTTTTTATTTTTTAAAAATTTGTTAATTACATTTTTCTATTGTACTTTCTATTATAAAATAAAACATTAAATATTCTTAATAATTTCAAAATCATATTCTTTTACAGATGCATCATTTCCAATAGTACATTTAGAAGAATTAGAATTAATACTATTTAATAACTTAACATACTTCTTAATATCATCTACTTTTGTTCTTAATATTTGCCTTTTCGTTTCAATTAATGATTTTTTGCTAAATCCAAGAATATAATTCAAATTATTATTATTTATTAAAGTAGGTGTTGAAACTGGTACATCAATATTACCAACTGTACTTATAATATACTTCTTAAGTTCTTTTTGCGTAAGCTTATAATTATCAACAAATTCACCTAGTTTATTAAATACCTCATATGTTTTTAACACATTAGGATCTCTATAACTCGATACTATAACATCTCCATTTTTAGTAATTGAAAAACTTGAACCATATGCTCCACCCTTTACACGAACATTAGTCCATAAATAGTTGTAATTAATTATTTGTGATAACAATGCCATAGAACCATCATATTTATAATCAAAACATGATAAATTAGAAGCCATAACATTATAAGAAACATCACTAGGGATAATTAATGCTTCATTTGCTTTATTAATTTTTGGAATAATTAATACATTTTCATTTTCATTATTTCTTAGTTTTAAATATTTCAAACTCTTTTTAGTAGTGTTAATTGTATCCTTATCACCCGCTAAAAATATTTGAACATTATTAGAATTAAATATTTTATTAATTATATCCTTCATTTTACATACAAAATCTTTATGATTATAATTATCATTTAATGCTTTGATAAATTTATATAATTCATATCCACGAGAAGATTTAAGCATCAATTTAGCAGAATCAGAATAATACTTTTTTGCTTCTAAAGTTGCATTTGTCATTCCATTATCAATTAAATCTAGTCTTAATGATTCAACTTTTTGCGAAATAATTCTTTTTACTTCATTATATTTAAACTTTGTATTGTAAATCACTTCGTGTATTAGTTTCATCATATAATGAGCATTTTCTTTTAATGCACTAGATGTAATAACAAATCTTGGAACTAATTCTTTATTATCATTGTAATAAAATCCTTTATAACATCTTAAATCACCTAAATATGTTTTAACTTCATTATTTAATCTTAATGCATCATAATTAGTAGTGGAAATGTTTAGTAACAAACTATCTAATAAATATAAATACGAAAAATCCTCATAAGATATTTTATTTAAATCAAAATATAATTCCATATATGAAATATGATTTGTATTTATTACTTGCTTATATAAAGCATACTTTTTATGTTTCATTTTTTGAACATTTGAAAAAGTAATTGAAGAATCAATATCTTTTAAACTTAATGTTGGAATGCATTTTAGTTTTGATGGACTATCTTCTTCTGTTTGATATTTTAATAATTCTTTATTTATATTAACAAGATTTTCAATTTCATCATTCGACATTTTATTTTTAATATCTTTTAAATGCTTTTTTAATTCATTTTGTTTTGTTTCATTAAGTGTAGAAGAAGGTAAACACATTACTTCAACATAATGAGAACTATTTAAAATATATTCATCAAGTAATTGTTCAAAATAATTAGTATTCAATTTTTCTTTTAATGATTTATAATATTTAGAAAATTCTATTTTTGAAATTATATCTTCATCAAAAGTATAACATTCCATCATGTTAAGCATAAAAACAAGTCCTTTAGGAGTTTTTCCTGTATCTAACTCTTTATCGATAAATTCAAAACGATTTATAGATGCTAAAAGTAAATTCTTATCAATGCCATTTTCAACAAGTTTTTTCGTTTCATTAATGAATATTTTTCTAAAATCTTCTTTATATTTTTCATTAGACTTATACAAAAACACATATAACGCTGGAACTATATTGGAATCATCAAAATTATAAGAAACATTCTCTCCTATCTTTGCATCTAATAATGCTTTTTTTAGTGGCGAGTTATTATCCGAAAGTAAAGCATTGAAAAGAATTGAAAAAGCTATAATTTTTTCATTATCGCTATGTTTACAAAGAGAATAACATAAACCTATATTTGTATTATCTTTTATACTTTCTTCTTCACCAATTTGATACATTTTTACGTAATTTGTATCTATATGTGGTTTTTGTACTTCAATCTTTATTTTTTTATTTGTTTTTTTATATTTAGAAAAATACTCTTTATCAAGCATTTTTAATCTTTCTTCAATATCAAAATCACCATAAAAATATGTTAATGCATTTTCAGGTGTATAATGTTCATAATAATATTTTTTATATTCTTCATATGTTAAAGAAGGAATAATTTCAGGATCTCCACCAGCATTATATTTATATGATGTATCTTTATACATCGCTTCCATTGTTGTTTGATTTAATATCTCATCACTTGATGACATAGCGCCTTTCATTTCATTATAAACAACACCTTTAATAGATAATTCATCATCTTTATTCAATAATTCTAAATGCCATCCTTCTTGTAAAAAAGCTTTATTATCTTCCATTGATAAAGGATTAAATACTGCATCTAAATAAACAGAAACTAAATTATCAAAATCTTTCGGTGTCTTTGATGCACATGGATACATTGTCCAATCATTAGATGTAAACGCATTTAAAAAAGTTGCTAATGAATTCTTTAATAAATTAACAAAAGGTTCTTTTAATGGATATTTTTTAGAGCCACATAATAAACTATGCTCAATAATATGACAAACACCTGTAGAATCTTTAGGAGGTGTTTTAAAGCCAATAGCAAAAACAGAATTCTTATTGTCGGTTTTTACATATACTACTTTACCACCAGAATAAATATGTTCAAATTCATATACAACAATATTAACATCTTCGATCGTTCTTACGTTTTTCAAAATAAAACCATACTTAATATCATTTATTTCCATATATTAGCTCCATTCTTAATGCCTTTTAAAAAAGATCAAGACAATGCTCGATCTTTAATAATTATATTTTTTCAATTTCTGAGAATTTTACTGTTATCGATGTTGGTCTTCCAAAGAATATTGTTAATATTGTAACTTCACCTGTTTCAGTATTAATACTTTCGATTTCCCCTTCAGAGCCTTCAAATGTACCAGTCAATATACGAACTGTATTTCCAACTTCGTAATTGTTATACATTTCTGCATCAACCATACCCATTCTTTTTAAAACAGGTTCAATTTGTTCTCTTGTAACAGGGAATGGTTTAGCACCTTTACCAGAAGATCCAATAAATCCTGTAACACCTGGAGTATTTCTTACCATATACCATGCTTCATCAGTCATAATCATTTCAATAAATACATAACCAGGATAAAGATTTTTCATTTTTGTCTTTCCTGTTGGTTGTCCATTTCTCATTATAGGTACTTCATGTTCCGCAACAATGATTCTAAAAACATAGTCTTGTAATTTCATTGATTCAACACGAGCAAGAAGATTATCTCTAACTTTGTTTTCATGAGAAGAATAGGTTGCAATAGCAAACCATTGTTTTTCTATATTAGCCATAAATTTCACTCCTAAAATAAACTATTTAAAACACGTATAGCCGCGGAAGAAGTGTCTTCAACAACACCAAATTGATCTTCTAAAGCTTGTAATAATTTAGTAATTATAAAATTATCAAATGTTAATGCAATCGCTGCAAATGCAATTACAGTAAGTACTACCGCAAAAGAAACAGCTAAATCCATTTTTTTTGGCCAACGGACCATCTTAGCTTGTTTAATAACACCTAAAAAATAACGTTTAATCTTATACATTAATTTTCCTCCTATTTAGATTCTTTATGAATGGTATGTTCATTACATTTTGGACAATATTTTTTTAATTCCATTCTAACAGAACTATCACTTTTTCTTTTTGTAGTAACATAGTTTCTAGATAAACATTTTGTGCATATTAAAATAACTTTATCTCTCATCTTTATCTACCTCCATGTTTTAACCATTAAGCAAAATTTATCACAACAAAATTTCATAGTCAATATTTATTTCATTGTATTTAAAATAATTATTAAAAATCAATTAAATTATTATTATGGTAACTTAACAAACATCGCCGGCATTAAATTAATACCTGTTTCCTTATACCATGGAAGTTCAGAAGCATCAAGTAAACCAGCACAATTAATAAATGGAACACCTTTATATTGTTTTACACCACAACATGGATTATATTTTGAATGATTTATAACTCCTCTTAACCATACATTAGATACATCATAAAATTTAGTACCATCACTATCAATTCTTCTTGTAAAATATTTATCAATATCTCCCACTGTTAAAGAAAATATATAATCCTCACATCCATCACTAGTTTTAGCTTTTACAATATATTTTCTAGCTTCATCATCAAAATAATTCCTATAAAAAGTTTCATTCATCCATTTTCTATGATTTGAATTAGCCCAACTACAATCATTTTCTCTAGGAGAATATGGATCAAAAGTACTAAGCCCATATTTATAACACACAAATGCATAACCATTTTCTATTTTTAATACATTCCATGTTATTAAAGGATTTCCAAAATATCTTATATTTTTACCAAAAGTTAAAGTTTTCTTATCGCTTGATAAATTAGGTATACTTCCTTGAGCGATTAACACCTTTCTTTTTTCTTCTAAAGCTATTCTTTCTCTTTCTCTTGCTTCTTTAGCGGTTCTTTCTTTTGCGGCTTTCTCTCTTGCAAGTTTTGCTTCTTTTTCTTTTCTTTCTTTTTCAGCCTTTTCTTTTTTGATTCTCTCTTCTTCTTCCTTATTTACTTTATATTGCTTTTCAAAATCCATAAAAGCAGAATTGCTATTACTAAAAGAAGAAAAATCACTTTGTTTATTTACACTTTCTCCACAAAAAGGACAAGCTTTCCACGAAGGGTCTAATTCTTTACCACAAGAAGAACATGTTTTTTTAACATTTATTTTTTCTCCACAAAAAGGGCATACTTTCCATGAAGATTCTACATTATTACCGCAACTAGTACATTTCATTTTCATCACCTATCTAATTATATATAAAAAAGATTCTATAATCAATTGCTTTCATAATTCATAGACTTTAAAAAGTGTAAAATAAGAATAATACCAACAATAAGAGCCACTAATGACATAATTGGAGTCACCCATAAAATGTACTCTAAACCAAATACTTCTCTAACAACAAAAAATAATAAAATGTCAAGCGAACCTTTATGAAGTAAAGATAATATGAATGGTTTTGCACCATTGCCAATAGCTTGGAACACTGCAATAATCACAAATAATAAAGGATAAATAGCAACTGCAATACATAATACTCGTAAAAATTTAACTCCATAAAAAATAGTATTAGAATCACGAATAAAGAATTCTATCAATTGTGGTGCAAATATATATGAACAAATACTACAAGTCAAAGAAAAAATAATTGTTAAGAGTGCAGAAAAACCAACGATAGATTTCATTCTACTAAAACGTTTGGATGAATAACAATATGCCACAATTGGAAGCATTCCTTGTGTAATTCCTTGATTAATTGCATAAGCAAGCGAATCAATTTTACGAACTACACCTATTCCTGCAACTGCTTCACTTGCTCCCATATCAGAAATCATACCATTTAAGAAAAAGTTAGATATTTGTCCTGCAGCTAAAAGAAAAAAACTAGGAATACCAGATTTCATAATATCCCATGTAGTAACACCAATACTACGTTTATTCTCTAATGTAAATCTAAATATTGGAACATCCCTATGCAAAAATAAATAAATAACAAAAAATAGCATAGCAACAAAATTAGATACTGCTGTTGCAATCGCGGCCCCAACTACTTCTTGACCACTTGGTAATATCACAAACATAAAAAGTGGATCTAAAGCCATATTTAAAATAGCACCTAAAGTAATACCAATACTAGCAATTTTTGATTTACCAGTACTTCTAATTAAATGTGCTAAAACCGCAGACAAAACAGTTGGAATTCCACCGATAACCATTGTTATCATTGTATAGTTAATAGCAAAATCAATATTATTTGCATCACCACCTATAGCAAATAAAAATGGTCTAGCAAATACCCCCAACAACAAACAATATATAAAAGACAAAATTAATGCTCCTCGAATAGAAAGAACAAATGCTCTTCTTGCTCGATGATGATGTCCTTCACCAATTGCTCTTGTAATTACACTAGAACCACCTATACCAAAAAGATTAGCAATCGCGGTCATAATATTATAAACAGGTAAACATAATGAAATTGCCGCAACTGCCGCGGCATTATTAGTTAATCCCACATACCATGTATCAGCAAGATTATAAACTACAGTAATTATTTGACTTATAATAGTGGGAATAATCATAATCGCAACTGCTTTTATTACAGGCATATCCCCATAAATTCGTTTCTCTCGAAATGCTAATTCTGACTCCTCTTTCTCTTCACTTTTCATAATAAATTAAACACTTCCTTTTTTAATAACACATATTATAGTTCCTTTTCTTTTTTATTCAATATTATTTTATTTTTTCATTACCAAATATTGATTTTAAATCTTCTAATCCTTTTCTAATATGATAATTAACAGACGTCATTGTAATATTTAATTTTTGAGATATTTCTTTATAAGAATAACCAATAAGCCACATTTTCATACATAAAGAGAATAATTCATCTTTTTTATTATTTATTGCTTTTACTGATAGATCGTAATCAAACTTTAATGAATCATTTAAAATTAAATGTTCATCATATTTTCTTCCTTCACAATATGTTTCATGCTTTCTTGAATCATTAGATGGAATACTTTCTTTTTTTAAATATCCTAATATCGTCCTATTCATTATCAAATACCAATAATTGTAAAATCGTCCATTCCGATAATTATATCTTAATATTGCTTCATAAAGTGTGATTTTAATTTCCTGAAGTAAATCTTGTTTATCTACAACTGGTAATTTAAATTTATTACTAAAACTATTTGCTTCAAATCTCATTTTTGTTTCATATAAAGAAAAAAGAAGCTCTAGCGCTTCTTCATTTCCTTTAGCAATCATCAATATTATTTCATCTTCATACAAATTTATATTATTTGATACATTACTCATATTATTTTCTCCTATATTGAATCATCGATAAATATATTCCAGTAGCAACAGATGCATTTAAGGAATTAACATGTCCAACCATTGGTATTTTAGTAATAAAATCAGAATTTTTTAATACAAGTTGTGAAATTCCTTTTCCTTCAGAACCGATAACAAGTCCAACATTCATCTTATAATCTATTTCATCATAATTATCTTTTGCATATCCATCACTTGATACAATCCAAAATCCATTATCTTTTAATTTTTTTATTGCTTGATTTAAATTAGATACCATACAAATAGGAACATATTCAATCGCGCCTGTTGATACTTTAACAACAGTCGGCGTAACAGATACGCTTCTTGATGATGGAATAATGACACCATCTACTCCAAATGCATCACAAGATCTTAATATAGCACCAAAATTTTGAGGGTCTTCTAAAGAGTCAAGAAGTACAATAGTGCAATATTTTTTACCTTTACATTTTGCAAGCAAATCATCTAATTCAATATATTTATATGGTTCTATTTTTAACGCAATTCCTTGATGGTTAACTCCTTTAAACATCATATCAAATTTAGATGATTCTAGTCTTTTTACATCTAAGTTCTTTTTTGAAATCAAAGATAGTACTTCTTTATCAAAAAAAGATTTAGTTAAAATAACTTCTTTTATTTTATTATTACTAATCAAGGCAGCTTTACATGAGTTCTTACCATAAATGTATTCATTGTTTCCCATTAATTTCTCTCCTTAGTTTCACTACAGCAAAATATACAAAATGTGTTATTTTTAAGCACTTTTATCATAAAATATATGTCATAAAATGTAAAGATTTTTTAATTTTAATTTTCTATTACATTTCACTTGTTGCTTCATATATTTTTTTATAATAGCCGTTTTTATTAATCAATTCTAAATGAGAACCTTGTTCTACTAATATTCCATCTTCAATAACAATTATTCTATCTGCATTTTTAATAGTGGATAATCTATGTGCAACAATTAACATAGTTCCAATTGATTTCATTTTATTTAAAGAATCTTGTATTAATACTTCTGTTTCTGTATCGATATTAGATGTTGCTTCATCTAAAATTATAATAGATGGATTTTTTACAAGAACGCGTGCGAATGAAAGTAATTGCTTTTCACCTGATGATAAATTGGATCCATTTTCTTTTATTTCTTCGTCATATTTATTTTCTAAATTATTAATAAATACATTAGCATTAACGTAATCGCATGCTTTTATAACATCTTCATCACTAATAGTATTGTCTTTTAAAGTTATATTATCTTTAATTGTTCCTGAAAATAAAAATACATCTTGTAACATTTGTCCTATATTTTTTCTTAAAGATAATATTTCAATATCTTTTATATCGATACCATCTATATAAATATGACCTTTCTGGATATCATAATTTCTAACAATTAGTGATAAAATTGTCGTTTTACCCGCGCCAGTTTTACCAACAAATGCAATAGTCTCTCCTGAATTAATTTTAAAAGAAACATCTTTTAATATCCAATTATCTTCAGTATAAGCAAACCATACATGATCAAAAACTATTTCTCCTTTAAACGAATCTATTATTATAGGATTTTTACTTTCATTAATGGTTGGTTCAATATCCAAAATATTAAATATTCTTTCTGCAGAAATCATACCTTTTTGATAATTATTCAATTGTTCTGCGATTTCTTGTACAGGATTAAATAAGTGACCTATATAAATATAAAATAAGAAAAATAATTCTGCATCTACTATTCCTTCATATACTTGAGGTATTCCAATAGCAAAACATGTCGCAATTACTATAAAATAAATAAATGATATTAATGGTCTATACGCTGCGAAAGATAAAACAACATTGTTTGATGCTTTTTTTAATCTTTTATTTATTTTTTTAAATTCTTCTTTCTTTTCTTCTTCTTTATTAAAAACTTGTGTTATTTTCATCCCAGTAATATTTTCTGACATAAAAGAATTCATTAAAGATATTTCTTCTCTTTCTTTAGCAAATATTTTTTTTGTCATAAATTTAAAAAGAAACGACAATATTGCAACAATAACTATAAAGATAGAAACATATAAAGTAAGTTTAACAGAAATAAAAAACATAATTATATATGTAGTTACTACTAAGAAAATATTTTTTATTAATCTTACTATAATTGATGTAAACAAATCAGATAATGCAACTGTATCATTTGTAACCCTACTTACAAGCTTTCCAACGGGAACATCATTAAACTGTTCAATTGATAAATGTTCAATATGATTAAAAACATCTTCTCTTAATTTTAAAACAATGCTTTGTCCGACTTTTTGAAGAAGAATTGATTGAAAATAAATAAAAAATATATTAATTGTTCCTAATATCATATAACTTATTGCAAGAAATAAAATCATCATTAATTCAATGTTATCACTTTTCATTTCTTTAATAGATGAAGACATAATTAATGGTAATATAATTTCTAAAACAACATTAATAATAATGAAAATAAAACTTAAAATAAATTTAAAGATATATGGTTTAATATAAAAAAATGTTCTTTTTAATAATTTTATATCACTTATTTTTTTAGAATTTTCACTCAAAAAATCCATTTTATCATTCTCCTTTATTTACTTAATTCTTGAATTTCAACCATATGTCTATATGTTGGTGAGATTTTAATTAATTCTTCATGTGAATCAAATCCTTCAACCTTTCCATTATTTAAGACTAATATTTTGTCTAAATGTTTTACTGTTGATATTCTAGATGAAATTAAAATAGTTGTTTTATTTTTTCTATATTTATTAATATTGGATAATATTTGTTTTTCTGTTTTTAAATCTACCGCTGAAAGAGAATCATCCATTATCATTATTGGTGCATCTTTTAAATAAGCCCTTGCAATTGATATTCTTTGTCTTTGACCACCTGATAAAGAAACTCCCTTTTCTCCAGTAATAGTGTCATATCCTTTATCAAAGTTAATAATATTATCATCAACTGAAGCAAAAGAAGCAGCATTTACAATTTCTTCAAATGGTGCTTTACCATTAGAAAAAGAAATATTATTTTTTACCTTATCAGAAAATAAAAAATTATCTTGAGGAACGTAAGAAATATTATTGCGTACATCTTTAACTTTTAAATCCATTAAATCTATATCATCAATAAATACTTTTCCTTTTTCAACATTAAAAAGTCTTAACAAAATATCTCCAATAGATGTTTTTCCACTTCCAACTCTACCAACTATTCCTATTTTTTCACCTTCATTTATTAAAAATGATACTTTGTTTAAAGCTAATTCATCTTTATTTTGATAAGAAAATGATAATTCTTTAAATTCTATTTTTCCTTTAACTTCACTAGCAAATGTTTTATCTCCATCAACAATTTCTTCTTCAATATCTAATAATTTAGTAACTCTTTTTAATGATGTCTTACCTTTACTAGTTGTTACAATAACATTACCTATTGCAATTAATGGCCAAATTAAAGTATCAAAATAGCCAATAAAAGTTATTATCGAACCAGAACTTAACATAGTATTAACTTGATTTGTCGTTGATAAATAAACAAAATATCCACCTAACCCAAGCACAATAAAAATAAATGACGAGATAAAAAATGATATTAATGCATCTACAAATGAAGAAAATTTACTTAATTTAATATCACTATCTTTACAATTAATCCCAAGAATTAAAAATGCGGTGCTTTCATACTTTTCTCTAACAAATGCTTTTATTACTCTTATTCCTGAAAAATTTTCTTGTGTAAAACTAGATAAATCATCTAATGATTTTTGTCTTCTATCATATCTATTAGACATACCTTTTTCTATAACACAACCTAGTATCGCTATACAAATTAAAGGAAATAATGAAAATAAAGATAATCTCCAATCTAAAATAAACATTTTAATAATTGTAAATCCACCTAAAAAGACACAGTCAACCAAGGCAATCATTCCAAAACCAAATACATCCCCAATTGTTTCAACATCGTAAGATAAAAGTGACATTAATTCTCCTACTTTATTATCTTTAAAATCATTTCTAGATAATTTTGTAATTTTATTAAATATAGTATTTCTTAATTCGTATTGGATTTTATTAGATGCTCCTAATAAAGTAACTCTCCAGATGAATCTTCCAATCCACATGATAAAAGCGATTAAAATAATTTTTAATAAAAGTGGCGATAAGTATTCTTTATAATCAACACCATCTTTAATATTATCCATCGCTAAGCCTAAATATTCAGGTATATATAACTGAGCAATATTTACCACAATTAATGAAAGAATACCAATTAAAAATAAAAAGAAATATTTTAAGTAATACTTATTTACATATTTTCCAAAAAGCATACAATATACCTCCTTTTTATTTACAAATAATAGTTTATTATAACTAAATTTTTTTAACAATCGTTTTTATACATAACATAAATTACATTAAAAAAAGGATGTAAACCTAACTTAGATTTTTAAACATCCTTCCTCTTTATAAATTAAAGTCCAACTTTAACAACATTTTTTGCTTGTAAACCACGATCTGTTTCAGTTAAATCAAATTGAACTTGTTGACCTTCTTCTAAAGATTTATAACCTTCTTCAACGATTTGAGAATAATGAACAAATATATCAACATTTTCTCTTTGCGCATCATTGATAAAGCCATAACCTTTTTCGGCATCAAACCACTTTACTTTGCCTAACATATTGCACCTCCTATAATTCTTACTACACATAAATTATAATTTATAAATTTTATGTTTTTTAGTTTTTTCGTTCCCATTATTCCGACACAAATCGCCTACTTTGTATGCAATTGTAACAACTTTCAATTTTTTAGGCCTTAATTCTTGTATTAATTCAATAGATCTTTTTATCGTTGAACCAGTTGTTATAATATCATCCACTAATAATATTTTTTTATCAGTTAATAATTCATTAGATGTTCTTTCAATATAATTAACAGATTGTGCTCTTTGAATAGCATTTAATGATGATTGTTTATAATTTTTTGTTTTTATTAATATTTTTAAAAATGGTAGTTTTAAATATTTAAATATTTCTTCAACATGATTAAATCCTCTTAAATTATCACTTTCTTTAGATGAAGGTACAGGGATAATATAATATCCTTTATATAAAAGTCTTAATATATTTATTTCATAAGTTAAAAAGCACTCACTTAACATTATGTCATAGCATCCTTTAAAAGAATAAATTAATGAACTCATAAAACTATTATAAGGATAAAATGAAGTAACACTTATTCCATTTATTTTTCTTTTTAATACTTTTCTTTCCATTTTTAAAAAACAATCATTACATATTTTTACATTAAAAATAAAAGAATATAAACCATGATAAGTAAATATTTTCATACAAATCAAACAATAATTATTCATTTGCCTTTTTAATATCATTGATTGCTTTTTCTATTTCTATAGTATTTTTATAAGCTAAAAAATATACTTCTCCTTCTTTTGCATCCGATTTTCTTCCAACTCTACCAGATATTTGAATTAAAGATGTTGAATCAAATAATTCATGATCAGCATGATACACTACAACTTGCAAGTTTTTTACTGTAACGCCTCTTTCAAGTATTAAAGTTGTAACTAAATACTTGTATTTATTGCTTTTAAAATCAGATATTATTTTTTCTCTTAATTGATTTTTAGAATGTACAACATTTCCATCCTTAAAAAACATATTAAGTAATTTAAATAATTTTTCGCCCTCTTCAATTGTAGGAGCAAAAATAAATGTTGGTTTATTTTCATTAATGAATTTATTTAATATTTTTAGCAATATAGGAAAAAGTCCATAAATTGATAAATATACTTTGGGAACGATTAATTTACCACCATGGTATCTTTTTGTCAAACATAAATATTCACCTCCTTCTTCTAATATTTTATCTATATCATTCTTTTTCGGTGTTGCAGACATTAATACATAATTACCTTTTATTGAATTCAAAAACATATAATTCAATACTTCGTTATTTACATATGGGAATGCATCTATTTCATCAAATACTAAATAGTCAAAATAATTTTTATATCTATATACTTGATGTGTCGTTAAAATAATTATATCTCCATCTAAAATATCAGTATGTCCTCCATAAACCGCAACAACTTTAGAAAAAGGAAACGCATTTTTTATTCGTGGGTATAAATCAATAACAACATCTTTTCTTGGTATTAAAAATCCTACTTTCCCACCTTCTTTTAATGTATCTAAAATCGCACCATAAACTAATTCTGTTTTTCCAGCGCCTGTTACAGCATATAAAAAAACATTCTTTTTTTGTTTTCTAAATTCTTTTAATTTTAAAGAGATATTTTTTTGACTATCTGATAAAGAAAAATCCAAATTTAATATTGCGTTTTTATTAACACTATCTTTAAAAGACATTTTTCCATTAAAATTAATACATTTCCTGCAATATAGTTTTCCATTTAACATTCCTAAATATCTTTGATCGTTATTTCCACATCTTTTACAAACGTACAAAAAAATCACCTCTTATTTATACAATAGGTGATTTCTTTAATTATTTTACTTCTTTAAATATCTTTTATCGATTTTGAAAATATTTTTTCAGGATTAATATTTGTTCCATCTTTAATAACTTCAAAATGTAACGCTGACTTATAGTCATTCAAATATAAAGATGTTCCAGATGTAGCAATTACATCTCCTTGTTTTACTTCTTCTCCTTTATTTACTTTCATGTTATCTAATGACGCATAAATATTCTTTATTCCTGACTCATGTTCAATTACAATTACATTTCCATATGTTGAATCAGATAACTTATCTACAACTTTTCCAGAAAGAGATGCGACAACATTAAATTGTTCATCATTATCTTTTGCGAAATCCATACCTACACTTTTAATAAATGTTGAAGTTTCGCCAGGAACTTTAATTATTGATTTTACTCTAATTTCAACAGGTTCATCTTTATCATAAAAATGATGTATTATATTCATATCTCCTACATATGGTTTAATTAATTCTTCTTGCATAACATCAACGATTGGTGTTTGTGAATTATTATCTATAGAATTTATCGAATATGATATATTTTCACTTGAATTAAAAGAGTATGATGGTTCACTTGATGAGGAAGAAGAATTAAATCCACTTATAGTAAATGCTGTTACAATTATAATAGTAGTTCCTAACGCTAAAACAAGTCCTGCTTTTGTTTCACTGCTCAATCCTTTAATCTTTTCAAATAGTTTATTCATATATTTCACCTCAATAATCATCTTTCCCATTTTATTAATTTTTTATACAATAACTTTATTATTTTATTTATTGATTTTTTTAAAATAATTTAATTTTTATTAACTAAAATGATATTATTCCTTATTTTTATTACATAATTCCGCATGATTCTGATATTGTTCCGAAAAAACATAAACAATATTCCGAAATTGAGTTGTAATATAATCATAAAATATACTGGAGGAATGTTTAAATGGCAGACACTATGTTTATTAAAGAAGCTCCAAAAATATGGAATATTTCAGAAAGACGAATTTCCTATCTTTGCAAAAACGGTCAAATTAAAGGTGCTATTAAAAATGGAAAATTATGGACTATTCCTATCAATGCAAAAAAACCAATTGATAAAAGAATAAAATATGGTAATTATATAAAAAATATAAATAATCAAAAATTACCATTACCTATTGGAATTTCTGATTATAGATTAGCTTCTAAAGAATATTATTATATAGATAAAACAATGATGATCAAAGATTTCATCTATGAAAAACCAATGGTATCATTATTTACAAGGCCTCGTCGTTTTGGTAAAACTTTAAATATGGATATGATTAGAACTTTTTTTGAAAAGACCGATAAAGATACATCTGTATACTTTAAAGACAAAATGATTTGGTCTTGCGGTGAAAAATATCGTGCGTACCAAGGACAATATCCAGTCATTTTTATAACTTTCAAAGATATCAAATGTGAAACATGGGATTCAACTTATGATTTAATATATAACACTATATGCGATGAATTTGAAAGGCATAGTGAACTATTAGAAAGTACAAAAATTAGTTCATATAGCAAAGATTATATAAACAAAGTGCTTAATAAGAAAGCATCTGAAAACGATATGATGATTTCACTTTTAAAACTATCACAAATGTTAGATGAGCATTATAATAAAAAGCCAATGATAATAATAGATGAATATGATATTCCAATACAACAAGGTTATATGCAAGGTTTTTATGATAAAGTAATTCTTTTTATGAGAAATCTTTTTTCTGGTGGATTCAAAGATAACAAACATTTATCACAT
This sequence comes from uncultured Erysipelotrichaceae bacterium, assembly GCA_964456095.1. Lineage (GTDB taxonomy): Bacteria > Bacillota_I > Bacilli_A > RFN20 > CAG-449 > CANRPC01. The sequence continues at coordinate 6,350 of CAYVZF010000005.1, read as the reverse complement.
GGCTTTTTAACAGGTATTTTACGCGTTTCTAAAGAAAGTATTTTTAGTGGCTTAAACAATTTAACAATCAATTCAGTTTTAGACAATAAATATAGTTCCTACTTTGGTTTCACTTCAGACGAAGTTAAGGAAATGGCAAAATATTATGGTGTATCTAACAAGTATGATGAATTATGTAAATGGTATGATGGATATAAATTTGGAAAAATAGATATTTTTAATCCATGGTCAGTTATAAACTATTTTAATAACGAATGTGAACCAAGAGCATTTTGGCTTTCTACTGGTAGTAACGATATTATCGGTGAAATTATTAATGAAGCTGATAAAGAAATATATGATAAATTAACATCTCTTGTTAATGTAAAACAATTATAACATATATTGACACTGGAGTAATTTATCCACAGATAAAAAAATAATCCTTCTACTATTTATAGTTTTTTACTTGTTGCTGGATATTTAAAAGTACTTAAAAAAACACCTTCTTTTAATGGAGATTTAATGTGTGAAGTCGCTCTTCCAAATAAAGAAATATCTCTTGTTTATCATAAAGAAATATTACAAAAACTAAATAATATTATTTCTCAGCCTACTACAATTAAAATCCAAGAAGCAATATTTTCTGGAGATAACAATAAATTAAAAAGTTCTATTCAAACTTTACTTACATAATCAGTAAGTTATTTTGACACTATAGGAGAAAATTTTTATCATGGATTTATGCTCGGTATATGTGCATTATTTTCTGATTACTTTACATCATCTAACAAAGAATCTAAAGATGGAAGATATGATATACAATTAAAACCAACAAACAATAATTTACCTGGTATCATAATTGAATTAAAGGCTGAAAAAAATTGCACCAAAGATAAACTTATAAAACTATCTAAAGATGCATTAAAACAAATCAATGATAATAAATATGATACCGAACTCATTGCTTCTGGTGTTAAAACTATTTACAAATATGGAGTTGCTTTTAGCGCGAAAAATGTTGAAATTGCTATAGAACAAATGGTAGTGTAAATGTTTGCTATAAATCATCATTTTAAATATAACCATCAAAAAAACTGTGACTTTGTTAATTCACAGTTTTTTATTTTAAACATTTTCTATTCTAATAGTACAACTTGTTTCATCAATACTACTAACAACTACATTATATTTAAAGAAACCGGCATTCTTTTTAACATATTTATTCGAATTATTAGGCATAACGTTTCTATATTGTGACCATTTCACTAAATTAAATACATCATTTTCTTTAAACAAATGTGATGAATCAGCATGGAAATCACGTTTGAATAATCCATTATTTGATGAACCACAGTCTTTTGGTATTAATGTTGTTAATAAATAATACATTCCTGTTTGGGGATTATATACTCCATCCATTAAGGTTGGTGAATTATCAAATTTTAATGCAAACATCTCATTAATATCATCTGTAAATTCTAAATCTTCATTAATAGCAAGCGAATTAATATATGTAATTCTAACTCCTTTTTCTTTATAACCATATTTACCGCAATAACCTTCTAGATAATCTTGTTCATTTAATCCAGTAGGAGTTACAAAATCAATCATAATATATTCATCAAATGGAGTATTATTATAGTTTTCTGTCTTGAAAAGTAAACAATCTCCTGTTTCAGTGAAACTTCTTAATGTTATTTCACCAGCACCATCAATAATATATGGTTCAACCCAACCTAATGCAAATTTAGAATATGGCAAATGATCTCCTAAATCATCATCCATCATATCTACTTTTCCAATAGGAGCCATATTTGTAGTTGAAGTTGAATAATAATCTTCAAGTCCTAAAAGATGACCTGTTTCATGAATGAAAACGTGTGAATCAACCATATCTTTTCCGTATCCATCGTACATAAATTCATAACTAGCCCATGAGAATGACATTGCAAGTGGACTATCTACATTTCCTTTATTAATATTGTTATTATTATAAAATGAGAATGCCCATTGGAGACTATACACTTCAACATTATCATTATTTGAATGATTAGGACCTATATAAACAAACCACATAGCATCAATAAATCCATCATTATTTTGATCAAAATCTTGAACATCATCATATGTTGATTTATACCAAGAAGCAACCATATCGGACAATTTAAATAATCCCATATCGTTATATTCATCATCTTTCATATCATAAATATCGCTAAATGATAATTCAGGATTATAAAAATCCGTTACTTTCCCACTTATTTTTAGTCTTTCATAACTAGATTTATTATAGAAAGATGAAACAGATTCATAACCAAGATTATCTTCTTTTTCTCCAAAAAACGTAATATTTATTTGATTACGAATCTCTTCTGTTGCTAATTCTTCATATCCTTTAATAACAATAGGTACAACAAGTATTTTTTGTTCACCTAATGAATTTAATTTAATATTTCCCCTATTAGAGGAGATTTTATATAATGTCTTAGATGAATCCTGTTGAACTTTTTCATATACTTTTGTTTCTAAAGAAGCACTATCATTTTCTAAAGAAGAAGAAATATTACCACTTTCACCACAAGCAAAAAGAAATGTAAATGATAAAAACGATACTAATACTTTTTTTATATTCATTTTATAATGTTTCCTCTATATCATTACTGATATATATTGTTTCATCACTACAAACAACTTCTTCAATATAAGATGAAAAATTCCATTCTACTGATTCTTCATTAATGATTGATCCTTTATTAATTAATTCCCATTGAGCTTTTGTACCCAAGTATTCAATAGTTTTTAAAGCACTTGCATTTGAGAATACCGTTCCACCTATATTTGTAATACTTTCTGGAATAACAACTTTATTAATTCTTAAAGAATAATCAAATGCATAATCATCAATTGTTTCAACAGTATTTGAAATAGTAAAAGTATGATATCCTGGCTCTCCATAATGTTGAGGAACCGTTAATAATCTTTTCATATCTTTTGAATATAATGCTGAATCATTTACTGTAAAATATTCATTATTTTCTGAAACTACAATACTTTTAAGTGTAATACATTGTTGTGTTATACCTTTACCGATTGTAGTAACAGTTGAAGGAATATAAAGAGTTTTTAATGCAGCACAGCTTTCAAATGCACCGTCTTTAATTTCTTTTAACCCTTCTGGAAGTGTAATCTCAGATAAAGATGACGATGTTGACAATGCACTTTCTCCAATCACACTTAATGTTGAAGGTAATGTAATATTTTTAAGATATGAATTAAATCCAACACTATATCTTTCTAATTCTTCAACACCTTCTTCTAAAATTAAAGTATTAAGTTTTGCATTATCTGAAATTGCAAAATATTGAATATTTTTTACATTTCCAGGAATAGTTAATTTTTCGATTCTTGAACATTGATATATAGAACGTGTGGGTAAAGTAGTAATACCACTACCTAAATTTAATTCAACGATTTCAGCATTAGCAAATGTGTATTCACCAATTTCAGTTACACTATTAGGAAGTGTTAATGATTTAGCTTTCTTTGTTCTTTCAAATGCTCCTACGCCAATTTTACTAACACCTTCTTCAAATGTAAATGTAGTTGTTTCATTATTAGAGAATGCATATTCCGCAATAGTTTCAGTTTTAGAATCAATTAAAACTTCTTTTTTACCATTTGGTCCACTTATTAATTGTTTTCCGTCTTTTGAATATAGCAAATCATTTCTAGATGAATAATTTATATTATCATCGTCAACATAAATTGCTTTTAACGTTGAACAAGCTGCGAAAGCTTTAGGTGAACAATATTTAATATTTTTAGATAATTTAATAGTTGCTATTCCACCTGCATATGAAAACGCACTATCAGCAATACGTGTTATCTTATATGATTTATATTCTTCTGGGATAACAACATTTAGTGTCGAATTTCTTTTACAAACATATTTTGTTATAGTTAATCCACCGTCTCCGTTAATAGACAAAACACCTAAACTTGTAGTTTCAAATGAAAAATCATCAATATTTGTTATAACTTCAGAAGATCCACTAGATGAATCAGGTGTACTTTCTGATGAATTAATATTATTAGAAGTAATAGAAGAAGATATATTTTGCGATCCATTACAAGCAAAAAGCATTGAAGCAAACGCAACTAATAATAATTTCTTTTTCATATTTTACCTCCACTATTTAGCATCAGTGCTACTTACTACTTGTACATCTGAAGGTAATGAAGTTGTTCCAATTTCACTAAATACTAATTCGACTGTACCTGTTCTTTCACGGAAATCATTATTGAAATAATATTCAAGAGTAATGCTCTTAATTGCACCATTTTCTAATTTAATGTAACAATCTGTACCATATCCTGCAAATTCTTCAGGAACTGTAATTAATGGAATAAAGCAATTAGCACCTATATATGAAACTAATTCTGAACAAATGTGATAAGTATCTTCTGTTTCATTATAATCAAATACTTCAGCAGCAACTCCTGAAACAATTGGTCTAATAACTTCAACACCAAGTGAGTTAACTGTAGTAAGTTGATTTGCAATTAAAGCATCAGTTGTCCAAGTATTAGATGCAACATCGTATCCATAACCTGTTAAAGAATCATCTTCGTTAACTTTTAATACAACATCAGAACTACTATCATATTCTGGACTTTCTTCAACATAACCAGGTCTCCATAAAATATAATCATCAGCATAATAGAAACGTGATTCAAAATTTTCTTCTGTTACTGTAGAAGTTTGTAAATTCATATCAACATTATTCTCTTTTACAATAAGAGTATAGTTTTTATTAACATTATCAAGTGCTGTTTGTAATACATCATGATAAGATTTATGCTCTTTTACTGATGGAGCATTAACTTTTGCACTACCAATTTCAGAAACTTTCATAGTAACACTTGAATTAATTACAACAGAAACAACTTCATAACCCATTTGTACAGATGTATCAACATCGATTGGTTTTAATTCTATTGTATCAAGTACACCATTATTAAATTTAAATGTTGTTTCATCAATAAGCGCATAGAAACAATCATCTATGAGGCCAAATAATCTAGAAGAGATAAATGAACCTTTTTCTTTTGATAATGTGTATGTATTAGCGTCTACTTTTGTAAAATCAGATGCATTAATATATGAAAAAGGATTTCCATAATATAATCCAAAATTAGCGGTAGCTCCTGAATCATCAACTGCAGGAATTTCACTTAACACATTATCATAAGATAAGTCTAAGAATACTCCAGAGCCATCTTCACTCTCTTTTAAAAGATCGTTCATAACATTATATTTACTACCATCTTCTTCTTCTGAATCAATAATGACTTGTGTAGCAACAAAATCTTTATTTTGGAAAATGTATTTTGCATCATAATTTTGATATACATTATCGTATAATTCATTTTTTGGTGTACCAACTAAACTAATATCAGCATCTAATCTAAATCCATCTCTCATAGATGAAATCATATTATCAATAATACTATCACTGTTAGATGTACCACATCCACTTAAAGCAGATACCATCATTAAAGCACTGCTAACAACAACTATTTTTTTACTTTTCATTTTTTTCTTTCTCCTTTAATTAATTTGTTTTTAAGTAATTATCTAATAGATCAAATGAAGCTGAACCGAAATCAGAATATATAGCACTATAATAATTATCTAATAATACTCCTTCATTTTTATCATATTCTTTACCTTTTAATGTCACATTACATTTACTAAAGTCAAGCTTTTCACCGCTATTAAATTTTAAATCCGCAGTAATTTCAGCATATCCTATATAATTATCGTTTTGTATTTCACCATCTGTAAAATAACTTCCATAACGACTTAAAATTACATAGCTATCAAGAATTAACTTTTCGTTCTTTAATGTAAACTCATGTAAGAACGAACTATTTACAAAGTATTTATTCAATGAAACAAGTTCAACTGGTTCTTCTACAACTTGAATACTTTCATCAACTACTTCAAATTGATAAATTAAACTATCGTTTGAAGAAATAAAATAACCAGATGTTTTATTATCACTAACATCAACTATATAACTTGGTGTAACATATCTAACAACTCCACTTTCAAATGTTACTTTGAAATTATTAGAGGCAAACAATGAAACAACTCTAGTATAGAAGTTCTCAGTTTGTACTCCACCACTAGCAATATAATTTTCAATAACAGGCATTTCAGTTATACCGATATTACTTATAATATAATTAAATGTAGAATATGTAGCACTGCTTTTAAATGCTACATTAAATCCACCATCAACTAATGATAATGTACATACGCCCGCTAAAGTCTTAACAACTTCTCCATCAACAAGTCTACC